>NZ_JBHWIV010000031.1:0-16559 GCF_042731675.1 Kitasatospora sp. NPDC059827
GGGGTCGACGAGCGGCCGGGGGCCGCGGCGTTCCCGGGCACGCCGTGCGCGGCGGCCGGGAAAGGGCGGGCCGCGCCGCCCGGGCTGCGCTGACCAAGGCGCCCACGGGCGGTGCGGTCCTGGTGCGGACGCGGGGCGCGGGGAGGGGTCCTGGTAGCTCCCCGCACCGGCCGGTCCGCCGGCGGTTGGCTCGATGGAACCGATCCGGACGACCGGCTCCACGACACCGGTCGGCCTGATGGGACGACTCGGCGTCCCGTTCGAAGTCCTCCCCCGTCGCGCCTGGGCGAAACCACCTGAAACCTGGCGTTTTGTCCGGCTTCGTGAAGTGAAGTGGTCGAAGCCGAACCCCACGGCGGGCGGACTCGCCCCGCCCCCGCCGGGTAGCGTCATCCCTGACGGCCGTGGTGCGACCCACGGCGTTACCGCCGGGCTCGGCGGGTCCGGCAGGGAAGCGGTGGTAGCGAGGATGGCGCGGGGCGGAAAGGCCTTCAAGGCCGTGGCCAAGGGCATGGCCGTGGTGGCGAGCGCGGCCGCCGTGATCGAACGGCGCCGGCGCGCCGCGATGGCGGCCGACCCGCACGAACTCCCCGCACCGGCCCTCGCCGAGGCGCCCGGCCCCGTCCCGGTGCCGCGCACCGACCCCGCGCCGACGGCCGCGCCGCTCGCCGCCCGGGTGGCGCCCGAGGCCGACGCCAGGGCCGTCGCGGAGGTTGCCGCCGAGGCCCCCGCTCCCGCGACCACGCCCGCGGCGGCCGCGCCCGCCGCGCCGACCGCACCCCCCGCGCACACCGGACTCGGCCGCGAGTACCACCCCGGCCGGCCCGCCACCCCCGCCGAGGCGGTGCCGTGGGGACTGCGGGTCGCCGCCGAGTCGACCTGGCGGCTGCTGCTGCTCGGCGCCGCGCTCTACGTCCTCTTCTACGTCGTCGACATGCTGCGGCTGGTCGCCTTCTCGGTGCTGGCCTCGCTGCTGATCACCGCGCTGCTGGAGCCCTCGGTCTCCTGGCTGCGCCGGCGCGGGGTACCGCGCTCGCTCGCGGCCGGCGGGGTCTTCCTCAGCGGTCTGGCCGGGATCGGGCTGGTCGGCTGGTTCGTGGTCTGGCAGGTGTCCACCAACCTGCCCGACGTCACCAACCAGGTGAAGACCGGCGTCAACCAGCTCCGGGACTGGATGATCACCGGCCCGCTGCACCTGACCCAGCAGCAGATCACCGACTTCGCCAACCAGATCACCAAGGCCATCACCACCAACACCGACCAGCTCACCTCGGCCTCGATCACCGGCGCGCAGATCGCCGTCGAGATCCTGACCGCGCTGCTGATGACCTTCTTCACCACCTTCTTCTTCCTCTACGACGGCTCCAGGATCTGGAACTGGGCGCTGCGCGGCCTGCCCCGGCAGTCCCGCTTCGCGATGGCCGGAGCCGGCCCCAAGGCCTGGACCACGCTCACCGCGTACGTGCGCGGCACCGTCTGCGTGGCCTTCATCGACGCGCTCTGCATCGGCATCGGCGTCGACCTGCTGGGCGTGCCGCTGGCCATGCCGCTGGCCGTGATCATCTTCCTGGGCGCCTTCGTCCCGCTGGTCGGCGCCCTCGTCACCGGCACCGTCGCCGTCCTGATCGCCCTGGTCACCCAGGGGCCGTGGACGGCGCTGATGGTGCTGGTCGTCCTGATCGCGGTGATGCAGGTGGAGAGCCACATCCTCCAGCCGCTCATCCTCGGCCGCGCCGTCCGGGTCCACCCGCTCGGCGTGGTCCTCGGCGTCGCGGCCGGCGGCATCATCGGCGGCATCGGCGGCGCGGTCGTGGCCGTCCCACTGATCGCCGTCACCAACACCGTGGTCGGCCACCTGCGCCGCCGCAACGAGGCCGGCCAGGCCGTCTTCACCGCCCTCGAAGCCGCCCGCGAAGCCGCCGAACGCACGGCCGCCACCCGGCCGGCGGCGGCTCAGCCGGCCGCCGACTGACCGAGGGCGGACAGGACGGCGGTGCCGACCGCCACGAGCGTCAGCCCCACCACCGCGCCGGTCGCGATCCCGGCCTCCCGCGCGGCCCAGTGCCACCGGCCCGGCGCACCGCGCCGCAGCGCCCTGCGGGTCAGCACGGCCCCGAGCACCGGACCGCTCCAGGGCAGCCCCACCACCCACAGCAGTCCGTAGTACCCGTGCCAGGGCGGGTCCTCGGCGGCGAACGCCGTCCAGACCACCGCGACGAGGCAGACCGCTGCCCAGAGGACGGTGACCAGGACCGTCCACCAGCCCCCGCCGGACCGTGGCTCCCGCGGTTCTCGCCGCTCCCGTGGCTTTCGTGGGGCGCCGGGGCGGGGGTCAGTCATGACGTCCGGCCGCCGGGGTGATCCGGCTGCCGTGGCCGCTGACGATCCGACCGATGTTGTCGACCGAGGTGCGGTCGTCGCCGGGGCCGTCGTCCCAGTAGGACGAGTGCGCGGTGAAGTCGGGGGACCCGCCGTCCACGGCGAAGCGGTGGGCGCCGAAGTCGACGCTCGCCGGATCCCTGGTGAACCAGCCCAGGTGCGAGATGTGGTCCCAGGAGGCGGCGCCGACGTAGGTGTGGTCGGCCCCCACGGAGAACTCGGAGGCGTGGAAGGCGTCGGTGCCGGGACTGCCGACCAGGATGACGTCGTCGGCCGCGATCCCGGCCGGTTTCCGCGCGGCGAGGCCGACCAGCAGCGAACCGAAGCTGTGGCCCTCGGCCGTGACGTGGGCCGGTGCGCCCTGGTGGGTGACGCGCTGCCCTTCGAGGAACCTGCGGTAGGCGTCGACGCCGCCCTGCGCGCGGCTCAGGTCACCGGCCTCCGGGAAGCTGAGCGGCGCGTCGTACCCCAGCCAGGCGATGGACGCGGTGCGGCGGGTCGGGTCGGCGCGCTGGGCCGCGTCGTACACGGCCTTCGCCCGGTCCGCGTCGCCGCCGCCGATGCGTTGCAGCGTGGTGTCCAGACCGCCGACCAGGGAGGTGACGTCCTGGGCCGTGTCGGGGTTCCCGAAGGAGATGATGCCGCGCCCCTGCCCCTCCCCGCTGATGCC
Organism: Kitasatospora sp. NPDC059827; assembly: GCF_042731675.1. NCBI lineage: Bacteria > Bacillati > Actinomycetota > Actinomycetes > Kitasatosporales > Streptomycetaceae > Kitasatospora > Kitasatospora sp. NPDC059827. Next base: position 3,050 of record NZ_JBHWIV010000031.1, read on the forward strand.
GAGCAGGAAGACCGGCGGTTCCGTTCCGTCGGTCCGGCGCAGCCGCTCGGCGATCCTGCGGTACCCGGCCAGTCTCAGGTCGTCGTTCGGATCGGACGACCGACCACCCCGCTCGTACTCGGCGATCAGTCTCGGCAGCAGGATCCGGTTGGCCTGGTTCCTGGCGACCGCGGGGACGCCGTCGCGGTTGCCGACCAGGTCCGGGTGCTCGTGGACGAGCCACTGCTGCTTCTCGGGGGGCAGCGCATTCCACCAGGCATTGACCTCGGTGGGCGGTGCGTCGTCCTTGGGGACGCTGCCGAGCAGCAGGCCGTCCGGGGCGAGGGTGGGGTCGAGCCGGTCGCTGAGGGCGGCGCCCGAGTCGAGGCCCGTGCCGTCCCGGGCGCGCTCGACGTAGTGCTGGAGCCGGGTGGCGATGGCCTGATCGACGGCTTCGGCCTCGGTCAGGGCAGTCGAGATGCGGGCGGCGAGTGCTGTGGCGACGCGCTCGCAGCTCTTCCGGTACTCGGGGTCGTGCTGGTCGGCGTAGCTGCCGGGCGGCCAGGAGACCGTGCCACGGGCGTCGACGGACAGTCCGGCCGTCTGTGCGTCGGTCAGTGCCGTGCGCAGCGCGGACTGGGCGAGGGCCAGTGCGTCGGCGCCGGCTCGGATGCTCCTGCCGATCTGCCCGATCTCGCTGTGGGCGGCTTTCAGCTCGCCAGTGCTGCGGCGCAGCGCCGGCCGGGCCGCGTCGGCGCAGGGGCCGGCCCAGTCGGCGGCCGCGATGCGGCCGTCGACGCCGTCGCGCCACTTGTCCACGTGCTGCCCGAGGGCGCCGTACAGCTTGTCGTAGGCATCGGCCGCCGCGTACAGGTGACTCAGGTCGGTGTCGCGCAGTGTGGCGAGGTCCATGCGGTCGCCCCTAACCGAAGTGCAGGACGAAGTTGTGCTTCTGCCGTGCGGTCGGGCCCACCGGGACGGTACGGGTGTCCGGGCCGAAGGCCGTACTGATCTGCTGGTCGGTGCTGCCGTAGCCGAGGCCCGCGTCGATCAGGCCTCGGCCCTGCCGGCCCATCGTGGCGTGCAGGTCGGTCAGCAGGGTGTTCCAGGCGTTGGCGCAGGTGCCGAGTGCGGTGCCGCACCGAAGGCCGGCCAGTCCGGAGGCGGACTGGTTCGAGGCCTCGAGCAAGGCCTTGAGCTCACCGGGGATCTGCTCGGCCGTCTCGACGGCGGTGCCACCGGTCTGCTGGAGTTCGTCCGGGTTGGCACGGAAGCCCCCGCCGTTCTCCGGATGGTCGGACATCGCGGCTCCCCCTCGGACCGAATGTCGTGCACGGATCGCCTTGCACTGTAGCCGAGTTGGGCCCGCCGGGTGCCGGAAACGCCGAGGGGCCCCTCCGTGCGGAGGGGCCCCTCGGGTGGTGCGGGTGGGTCAGGCGTTGACGGCGGCGAGGGCGGCCTCGGAGTCGAGGACGCCGGCCACGGCCTGGAGGACGGCGGCGATCTTCATCGAGGCCTGGATGACCTCACGGTCGACGCCGGCCTTGCGCAGCACGGCCTCGTGCGAGTCGAGGCACTGGCCGCAGCCGTTGATGGCCGAGACGGCGAAGCACCAGAGCTCGAAGTCGATCTTCTCGACGCCCGGGGTGCCGATGATGTTCATCCGCAGACCGGCCCGCATCGTGCTGTACTCCTTGTCGGAGAGCAGGTGCAGCGTCCGGTAGTAGACGTTGTTCATCCCCATGATCGCGGCCGCGCCCTTGGCAGCGGTGTACGCCTCCGGGGAGAGGTTGGCCTTGGCCTCGGGCTCCAGCTCGCGCAGCACGGCGGGGCTGCGGGTGGCCATCGCGCAGGACAGCACGGTGCCCCAGAGCTGCTGGGCGGGGAGGTCGGAGTTGCCGATGACCGAGCCCAGGTTGAGCTTGAGGTCCTTGGCGTAGTCCGGAAGGGCGGCCTTCAGGTCGTCGAGAGCCATGGGTCAGCCCGCCAGGAGGGCCTGGGCGTCGAGGGTGTCCTCGCCCTTGGTCCAGTTGCACGGGCACAGCTCGTCGGTCTGCAGGGCGTCCAGCACCCGCAGGACCTCCTTGGGGTTACGGCCGACGGAGCCGGCGGTGACCATGACGAACTGGATCTCGTTGTTCGGGTCGACGATGAACACGGCGCGCTGGGCGGTGCCGTCCTCGCCCTCGACACCGCAGGCGCGCATCAGCTCGTGCTTGATGTCGGCCAGCATCGGGAAGGGCAGGTCGCGCAGGTCCTTGTGGTCCTTGCGCCAGGCGTGGTGCACGAACTCGGAGTCGCCGGAGACGCCGAGGATCTGGGCGTCACGGTCGGCGAACTCGTCGTTCAGCTTGCCGAACGCGGCGATCTCGGTCGGGCAGACGAAGGTGAAGTCCATCGGCCAGAAGAAGACGATCTTCCACTTGCCCTCGTAGGTCTTGTGGTCGATGTCGGCGAAGGCGCTCGCGGCATCCAGGTCGACACAGGCCTTGAGGTCGAACTCGGGGAACTTGTCGCCGATCGTGAGCACGTTCGCTTCTCCTGGGATGAGACTGCGGGGAGTTTTGTCCGGATTCCGGACAGGACCCACGATTCCACATCGTGGACTGATCAGAGAAATAGCTACACTTGATGTGTCTGATCGGAGATTGTTATCAGTACTGAACCACCCCCCTCCCGGCCCGCCCGCCGCAGGGCCGCCGCCGCCAAACCCGAGGCGGCTGTGGGGAGCGCCACAGTCCGCAGCCCGCGCACGCCGACGGTCGCCCAGCTCAAGGCCTTCGTCGCGGTGGCGGAGCACCGGCACTTCCGGGAGGCCGCCGCCGCCACCGGGACCAGTCAGCCGGCCCTGTCCGGGGCGGTCGCGGCGCTGGAGGAGTCGCTGGGCGCGCAGCTGGTCGAGCGTACGACGCGCAAGGTGATCGTCACTCCTCTGGGGGAGCGTGTGCACGGGCATGCGCGCCGGGTGCTCGCCTCCTTGCAGGCCCTCACCGAGGAGGTCGACGCCGCCCGCCGTCCGTTCACCGGACCGCTGCACCTCGGGGTGATCCCGACCGTCGCCCCGTACCTGCTGCCCACCGTGCTGCGGCTGGTCCGCGACCGCTTCCCGGAGCTGGAGCTGCACGTCCACGAGGAGCGCACCCCCTCGCTGCTGGAGGGCCTGGCCGCCGGGCGGCTGGACGTCCTGCTGCTCGCGCTCCCGGCCGGCGGCTCCTCGCCGACCCGGGAGATCCCGCTGTTCGACGAGGACTTCGTCCTGGTCACCCCGCCCGGGCATCCGCTCGCCGGGCGGGTCGACGTGCCGCGCGACGTGCTGCTCGACCTGGACGTGCTGCTGCTGGAGGAGGGCCACTGCCTGCGCGACCAGGCCCTCGACATCTGCCGCGAGGTCGGCGCCGACCCGGCCGGCTCCACCACCCGCGCGGCGGGCCTGTCCACCCTGGTCCAACTCGTCGCCGGGGGGCTCGGGGTGACGCTGCTGCCGGCCACCGCGCTGGACGTCGAGGCCGGTCGCACCGACCGGCTGGCCGCCGTACGGTTCGCCGCCCCGGCGCCCGGCCGCCGGATCGGGCTGGCCACCCGGCCGGGGTCGGCCCGCAGCGCCGAGTACGAGCGCTTCGGCGCGGCGCTGCGCGAGGTGCTGGCCGAGCTGCCGGTCCGGATCGTCGACGCGCCCTGAGGCGTCAGCGCGCCGCCGGTGCGCCCTGAGTGTCAGCGCGCCGCCGGTGCGCCGAGGCAGAGGCCGACCGTGGTCGTCACCAGCAGGTCCAGCGCCTCCAGGGTCTCCGGGGCGGGCGGCTCGCCGGGCAGGCTCCGGATCAGGTGGCGGGCCGTCAGGCCGTCGAAGCCGGTGAGGAAGTGGGCGGCGATCCGGTCGGCGGGCAGCGCCAGGGTCAGCCCGTGGGCGGTGGCGAGGGCGGCGAGCATCTCGGTGGCGGTGCACTCCATGGCGTGCTGGAGGCCGAGCATGATCTCCCGGACGTCCGGGTCGCGCATCGCCAGCGTCTCGAACTCGCTGAGCAGGACGCAGCGCCCGTCCTCGCCGGTGGCGGCCTCCCAGAGGGCGTGGACCAGGGTGCGGACCTGGTCGCCGAACGGTCCGTCGCCGGGTGAGGCGGCGCGCACCTGGTCGATGAACTGGGCGGCGACCTCCTCGACGACGGCCCGGTAGAGGTCCTTCTTGGTGCCGAAGGTGTAGTGCACCGTCGCCTGTGCCACGCCCAGCTCCGCCGCGATCGCGCGGGTGCTGCCGGCGGAGACCCCTTCCCGGGTCATCAGGTCGATCGCGGCCCGGACCAGCTGCGGTCGGCGTTCGGAGGCGGGGACATGAGCCATCCAGCCAGGGTAGCGCCATGGGCGGGCAACTGTGTCGGGTAACCGTGTCGGTCGATTGGGTCGGTCAACTTTGTCACCTGACAAAGTTGGGTCTACCGTGGGAGGGGTCCGCCCGGGCACCCGCCTGGCGACCGTCCGTCCGCCGACCGCACCGCGAGGGGTCAGACCTTGGCCACGTACCTGTACCGACTGGGCCGTTACTGCTTCCGGAGAAGGCGCGCCGTGCTGGCCGTCTGGGTCGCGCTGCTGATCGCCGTGGGCGGGGCCGCGGGCGCCCTCGCGGGCAGCACCAGCGACGAGTTCAAAGTCCCCGGCACCGAGGCCCAGGCCACCCTGGACCGGATCAAGGGCACCTTCCCCGAGCAGGGCCACGGCTCCGCCCAGGTGGTCTTCGCCGCCCCGGCGCCCGGCGGCATGGCCTCGCCCGAGGCGGGCAAGGCGGTCGGCGAGGCCGTCACCCGGATCGCCCACGTCCCCGGCGTGGCCGCGGTGCCCGACCCGTACGCCACCGGCGCGGTCTCCCCGGACGGCAGGGTCGCGATCGCGCTGGTCTCCTTCGACCACAAGCTCGCCGAGGTCACCGACCAGCAGCGGGACGCCGTCCGGGCCGCCGCCGAGCCGGCCCGCGCGGCCGGGCTGGAGGTGGCCTTCGGCGGCGACGCGTACAACAGGTTCGCCCAGATCGAGGGCGGCTCCGAGGCGGTCGGCCTGGTGGTGGCCGGGCTGGTGCTGGTGATCACCCTCGGCACCCTGGTCGCGGCCGGGCTGCCGCTGCTGACCGCGCTGGTCGGCGTCGCCGTCGCGATGGCCGGGCTGCTGGCGCTGACCGGCTCGTTCGAGATCATCACCACCGCGCCGGTGCTGGCCCTGATGGTCGGCCTCGCGGTCGGCATCGACTACGCCCTGTTCATCCTGTTCCGCCACCGCCGCCACCTGGCCGAGGGCCTGGAGCCCGAGGAGTCCGCGGCCCGGGCCACCGCGACCGCCGGCAGCGCCGTCGTCTTCGCCGGGCTGACCGTGGTCGTGGCGCTCGCCGGACTGGCCGTCGCCGGCGTCCCGTTCCTCACCGTGATGGGCCTGGCCGCCTCCGGCGCCGTCGTGGTGGCCGTCCTGGTCGCGATCACCCTGCTGCCCGCGGTGCTCGGCTTCACCGGCCGCGCGATCGACCGGCTGCCGGTCTGGAAGCGGGCGCTCACCACCCACGGCAAGGTCACCCTCGGCGAGCGCTGGGCCCGCTTCGTGGTCCGCCGCCCGCTGCCCGTGCTGCTGGTCGGCCTGGCCGGACTGGGCGCCATGGCGGTGCCCGCCGCGAGCCTGGACCTCGGCCTGCCGGGCGGCGGCTCACAGGCCGTCGGAACGGACGCCCGCAAGGCGTACGACCTGGTCGGCGACGGCTTCGGCCCAGGCTTCAACGCGCCGCTGGTGGTGGTCGTCGACGCCCACGGCGCACCGCGCCCCGAGCAGGCCGTCCAGGAGGTGGCGGGCCGGCTCCAGGGCTTGAAGGGCGTGCAGACCCTGCTGCCCCCGAAGGTGGACGCGGGCAGCGGCACCGCCCTGGTGCCGGTCATCCCGAGGACCGGCCCGGACCACCAGGACACCCGGGCGCTGGTCAACGAGATCCGCGACCAGCGCGACGGCATCCGGGCCGCGACCGGCGCGAGCATCGCCGTCACCGGCACCACCGCCGCCAACATCGACGTCTCCACCAAGCTCGGCCAGGCCCTGCCGCCGTTCGTCGCGGTGATCGTCGGCATCGCCCTGGTGCTGCTGGCGCTGGCCTTCCGCTCGGTGCTGGTGCCGCTCAAGGCGGTGCTGGGCTTCCTGCTCAGCATCCTGGCCTCGCTCGGCGCGGTGGTCGCGGTCTACCAGTGGGGCTGGCTGGACGGCCTGATCGACGTGCCCAAGGTCGGCCCGGTGGTCAGCTTCGTGCCGATCCTGCTGATCGGCGTGCTGTTCGGGCTGGCGATGGACTACGAGCTGTTCCTGGTCTCCGGGATGAAGGAGCAGTACGTCCACGGCAAGGCGCCGCGCGAGGCGGTCGTCGGCGGTGTGAAGGGCGGCGCCCGGGTGGTGACGGCGGCCGCGCTGATCATGGTCTCGGTGTTCGGGGCCTTCGTGTTCGGGCACGACCCGATCGTCCAGCCGATCGGCTTCGCCCTCGCGGTGGGCGTGTTGGTGGACGCCTTCGTGGTGCGGATGGCCCTGGTGCCGGCGGCGATGGCGCTGTTCGGCAAGGCGGCCTGGTGGTTCCCGAAGCGACTGGAGAAGGTCGTGCCGAAGGTCGACATGGAGGGCGAGCAGCTGATCGCCCGGCTGGAGGGGGAGCGCCGGTCGGCGAAGGAGCCCGCGGGGGTCTGACGGCTCGGCGGTGCCCGGCGGTGCCCGGCGGGATCCGACGTCCCGCCGGGCACCGTCACGTCCCGGCGGGCAGCCGCTGCTCGAACCAGACCACCTTGCCGGTGCCCAGCCGGGTGGCGCCCCAGCGGTCCGCGCACCGGGCCACTATCTGGAGCCCGCGCCCGCGTTCGTCCTCCGGACCGGTACGGCGCGGCCGCGGCAGCAGCGGGCTGTCGTCGCCGACCTCGCAGCGCAGCCGGGTGGTGCGCACCAGGCTCAGGGTGACCGGGCGGGTCGCGTGCTGGACGGCGTTGGTCACCAGCTCGCTGACCATCAGCTCGGTCGCCTCGCTCAGCTCGTCCAGCCCCCAGCGGCGCAGCGTGTGCGCGGCCAGCCGGCGGGCCCGGCCCGGCGTCTCGTTGCGCGGCTGCAGGTACCAGTGGGCGACGTCCCCGGCCGGGATGCCGTCGAAGCAGGCGCCCAGCAGGGCGATGTCGTCGCCGCGGTCCCCGGGCGGCAGGATCCGCAGCGCCTCCTGGCACAGCTGCTCGGGGGACTGCCAGCGGGCGGCCGCGATCCGCGCGCGGAGCACCTCCAGGCCGTCGCTGAGCGGGCGGGTGCGGGTCTCTACCAGGCCGTCGGTGAACAGCAGCAGCGCCGATCCGGGCGGCGCGGGCAGCTCGACCGAGTTGAAGTCCACCCCGCCGACCCCGATCGGCGCCCCGGAGTCCAGCTCCACCAACTCGGCCGTGCCGTCCGGGCGGACCAGCACCGGCGGGACGTGCCCGGCGTTGGCCAGCACGACGCGGTTGGCGATCGGGTCGTACACCGCGTACACGCAGGTGGCCAGGTGCTGTTCGCGGCCGAGCCGCTGGGCCTGTTCGTCCAGGTGGTAGAGCACCTCGTGCGGCGGCAGGTCGAGTGCGGCCAAGGTCTGCGCGCTGGTGCGGAGTTGGCCCATGATGGCGGCCGAGGTGAGCGAGTGGCCCATCACGTCGCCGACGATCAGGGCGACCCGGTTGCCGGGCAGTGGCACCGCGTCGTACCAGTCGCCGCCGACCTGGGCGCCGCGCTCACCGGGCAGGTAGCGCTGGGCGAGCCGGACGCCGTGCGACTGCGGCAGCCGCAACGGCAGCATGCTGCGCTGGAGTTCGTTGGCTATCTCCCACTCGCGGGCGTACCGCAGCGCGGTGTCCACCGCCAGCCCCGCCTGGGTCGCCAGGTGCGCGGCGGTCGCGGTGTCCGCCGCGTCGAAGGCCGGCCGGCCGGTGCGTTCAGGGGGCCGGCGGATCAGCACCAGCAGACCGAGGACGGCCTTGCGGCCGCGCAACGGAAGGGCCACCACCGAGGTGCCGGCCGCCAGCCGGGCCAGCCCGCGGGGGCCGTACACCTCGCGCAGCAGCGCCTCGGTGCGCTCGGCGGCGGGCGTGCCCAGGACGGCCGACTCGGCGGGGCGGCGGCTCAGCAGGATGTGCGCCAGCGCGCCGCCCCGGGTGACCGGGGTGGCCGGGCCGGTGTCCGCGGTCGAGCGGGAGCCGAAACGCGAGCGGTGCCGGTCGTCCGCGCCGCTCTTGCGGCCGCGGCGGCCGATCCGGGTGCCGGTGCTGTGGTGGATCCGCAGCTCCTCGGGGAAGCCGGGCTCGCGCTCCACGTTGGGCAGCGGGTCGCGCAGGTGGACGACGGCGGCGTCGGCGAGGGTCGGGACCAGCACCCGGCCGATGTTGCGCAGGGTCGCGGCCAGGTCGAGGGCGCTGTTGATCCGCCGGGTCGCCGCGTCGAGGTAGGCGAGGCGGTCCGCCAGCCCGTCCGCCGCCCCGGTGCGGTCCGGCCGCGCCGTCGGCGGCTTCGCCGGGGCCACGGCCCTGACCGGTTCGTCCGGCCGGGCCGGGATCCGGACGCGCTGACCCGGGACGGCGGGCGGCTGCTCCGCCTCGGTCTTGAGCTGGTCGCGCACGGCTGCCTGTCCTGGATTCGGTGTGGTCGGGAGGTCTGGACGGTGAGCTGTTCTGGTCCTCTGGTCGGTCAGCCGACGCGTCGACAGCACAGGAACAGCTGTTCCTCCGGCGGCAGCGTGGTACTGGCCGGCGCGTACGGATGCCCCGAGCACTCCTCGACGGCGAAACCGGCCGCGACCAGAACCCGCTCCAGATCCTCCCTCAGATACCCACTGATCCGCAGCTCTCTGCCAAGGAACGGAAGCGGAACGTGATCCAGGTCCGCCTCGACCATACCGAGCACCAGCAGTCCGCCCGGCCGCAGGAGTTCGCGCAGCCGGCCGAGCACGGTCGGGATCTCGTCCTGCGGCAGCAGGATCAGTGAGAAGAACGCGGTGACGGCGGCGAAGGTGCCGCGGCCCGCCGGCCCCAGCGCGGGCACGCCCCACACCCGGTCGGCGCGCTCGGTGGCCAGATCGTACAGGTCGATGCGGTGGAACTCGGCCGGGTGCGCTCCCTCGATCCGAGCCCGGCGGGCCAGCGTCAGCATCACGTCCGAGAGGTCTATCCCGGTCACCCGCAGCCCGCCGGCGGTCAGCTGGCCCACGGTCGGCTCGCCGGTGCCGCAGCCCACGTCCAGCACCCGGGCGCCGGGTTCCAGCTCGGCGAGCAGCCGCCGCCCGCACTCCAGCTGGCCGTCCTTGGCGGGGAAGGCCTCGCCGTACCCGGCACCGATGGTGTCGAAGGCGACCGCCTGCAGGGCCCGGGCCGCCCGGCGTTGCCGCACGTCGGGGCCGTCCGGGCCGTCCGGCCCGTCGTCGCCGGCGTCCTCGCCGACCGGGAACGCGTCGGATATCTGTCCGGTCGTCACGTTGAGAGGCACCCTTCCACCCGTGGCCTCCGGTCGGCTCCTCCGCAGCCTCCTGGGCCGCTGCCGGTGGCGGTACGTCACGCTCCCCGCATCACACAGACGGCCTGCACCCCGACACGTTGCCGGCAGACACTCGTGTGCGTACTGGCATCTGAGAATATGCGTGATCACTGCGCCATGGGGTCCCTTTCCGGCCAACTCGTCATGCTTGGGCCGATGTGGGACGGGTCCGCGGAAGCACAGGGGTGCGGGCCGGGTGGTGCGACCGGCCCCGCACGCCGCACAGCGCGCCGGGTCGGACGCCGCTGACCTGCGGTTTCACCAATCCGCAGGCTGACAATCGGACGTTTATCGAACGTCAATCGGCGAGGTGCACAGTAGAGACCAGCGCCGGGGAAGCGTTGAGGGCGCTCCCGCAGCCGGGGGGCTGCGGGAGCGCCGACGCGCGGATCGGGGGAGGTGCTCCGCGGGGGAGCGGAGGCCTCACGGCGCGGGGGGAGAAGAGAAGGGCTCGGTGTGCTGTCGGGAGATGAGGTCCGCCACGGGGGAGGCCTCCGGCACACCGAGCCGCGTGAAGATCGCGTGCGCCTCCTGGAGGCAGGCGAGCCCACGGGCCGGCTGGGCGAGGGCGAGCAGGGCCTCGCCGAGCGCGGCGTTGGCCAGGCCCTGGCAGTAGGCGGAACCCATGTCCTGCCCGATGGCGAGCGACTGACCTGCCGCGTCGGCGGCCTCGGCGTGCTCCTCGGCGACGAGCAGGGCGGAAGCCAGTCGGGCCAGCGTGTAGCCCTCCCAGAGCGGGTTGCGCTGGGACTGGTAGAGCTGGTGGGCCTCCCGTAGGTGCGGGACGGCCTCGCTGCCCGGGAGCACCACACCGAGCTGGTACAGCGTCTGGGCGAGCAGCGGGCCGTTGTCCGAGGTCCGTGCGGCGGCGACGCCCTCACCGGCGGACTGGACCGCGGTCTCGGTCATGCCCAGCCGGTGCTGGACCCGGGCGATGTTGCTGACGATGCGCGCCGCGCCGATGGAGGTGCCGACCGTCCGGTTGGCGGCGCGGGCCTGCTCCAGGAACGGCAGGGCCTCGGCCGGGCGGTTGCCCACGCTCAGGATCACGCCCAGCATGTTGGCCGCGGCCAGCTGCAGGACGGTCGGGTCGTCCGGTGCCTGGTGGTCGAGGCTGCGGCGCAGCGAGTGCTCGGCGTCCTGGAAGTCGCTGGTCGCGGACTGCAGGGTGCCGAGAGCGAAGTGGACCCGGGCGAGCGCGGCGCGGTCGCCGCGCTGCTCCGCCGCGCGGCCGACGTTCTCCAGGATCGGCCGTACCTGGGGGCCGTGGGTCGGGTCCGGGCCGAGGCCGTACAGCAGGATCAGCAGGTCGAGCGCCGCGTGCTGCGAGGCGACCGGCCCGTTCGCCGCCGCGGCCATGGCGTTGAGGAGCAGCGCGCCCTCGGTCCGGACCCAGTCCTGGGCGGAAGCGCTGGTGGGCAGGGCGAGCCCGGGTGACGCCGGGTCGGTCAGCAGGTCGGACAGCGGGTCGTCCGGTTCGATGGTCTGGGCCGCGTTGCGCAGGGTCGGGATCAGCAGCTCCAGGAGCCGGTGCACCGCCCGCTCCTGCTCCGCGGTGTCCCCGATCCGCTCGTTCTTGCGCTGGGCGTAGAGCCGGAGCAGGTCGTGGTAGCGGTAGCGGCCGGGGGCGAAGCATTCCAGCATGTTCGCCTCGACGAGGGCCTCGGCGAGGTCCTCGGCGGTGTACTCGTCCACGCCGAGCAGCGCCGCGGCGGCCGCGAGCGGGATGTCGGGGGAGTCGATCAGGGCGAGGAGCCGAAAGGCGCGGGCCTCGTCCACGGACAGCTGTCCGTAGCCGAGCCCGATGGTGGTCTCCACGGCGAGGTTGCCGAGCTGGAGTTCGTCGAGCCGCCGCCGTTGGTCGGCTAACCGAGTGGCCAGGTCGGAGACGCTCCACCGGGGGCGGCTGGCCAGCCGGGCGGCGGCGATGCGGACGGCCAGCGGGAGGAACCCGCAGGCGGTGACCACCTTCATGGCGGCCTCGGGCTCGGCGGCGACCCGCTGCTCGCCGACGATGGCCGAGAAGAGGGTGAGTGCCTCGGAAGGGGTCAGCTCCTCGACGTCGAACAGCTGGGCACCGTGGATGCCGGCCAGCCGGGACCGGCTGGTGGCGAGTACGGCGCAGCCGGACACCCCGGGGATGAGAGGCCGGATCTGTTCGGCGTCCCGGGCGTTGTCCAGCAGGATCAGCATGCGGCGGTTGGCGAGCAGCGAGCGGTAGAGGGCAGCCCGCTGTTCGAGCGCGTCGGGGTTCTCGGTGACACCGAGGGAGTGGAGGAAGTCGCCCAGGACGACGGCCGGATCGGCCGGTGAGGCGCCTGCGCCGCGGAGGTCGACGTACAGCTGTCCGTCCGGGAACTCGGCGCGCACGCGGTGGGCGACGTGCACCGCGAGAGTGGTCTTCCCGACCCCGCCGATGCCGGCCAGTGAAGTCACCACCACGGCCTGCCCGGTGGCGTTCATCAGGACTGCCGAGAGGTCCCCCACCAGCTCCGAGCGTCCGCTGAAATCCGAGACGTCCGCCGGGAGTTGGGCCGGGGCCGGGGGAGTCGTCGGGCCTTCCTTGCGAACCGCGGCGACCGGGGCAGCGGGGACGGCGAGCGTGGGGTCGGCCGCGAGGATGCGGTTGTGCATCGAGGAGAGGCCGACACCCGGTTCGACCCCGAGTTCCTCGATCAGCAGTTTGCGGGTGTCGGTGTAGACGCCGAGCGCCTCCGCCTGGCGTCCGCAGCGGTACAGCGCCAGCATCAGCAGCTCGCGCAGGCGCTCGCGGAGCGGGTGCTCGGCGGTCAGGTTGTTGAGCTCGCCGACGACCTCGGCGTGCAGGCCGATGTCGAGGGCGGCGGCGCACAGGTCCTCGGAGGCGGCGACCTGACGTTCGGACAGCCGCAGTCGCTGGGCGTCCGCGTACGGGCCCGGGACACCGGTGAGCGGGCGGCCGCTGAACAGGTCCAGGGCCTGAGCCAGCAGCCGGTGCGCCTCGGCCTTGTCGCCCGAGGAACGGGCGGTCGCGGCCTCGGCGGAGAGCCTCTCGAAGACCGACAGGTCGAGGGACTCGCCCGGGATCCGCAGGGCGTAGCCGTCGGCGACGGAGACGAGCAGCTCGGCGGGGCGGCGCACCTCCCGGCGGGGCTCGATGACGGAGCGAAGCCGGGAGACGTAGGTGCGCAGCGCTGCCACGGCCTGGGTCGGGGGGCGGTCACCCCAGAGCGCGTCGACCAGGTCCTGGGTGGTGACCGGGCGTCCGGAGTGCAGCAGGAGGGTGGTCAGAACGGCTTGTTGTTGAGGGGATCCGAGAGAGAGGGGTTTCCCGTCGAGCCAGGCCTGGACCGGACCGAGGACTTGGAAGCGCAGCGCAGGTGCCTGCGGCGTCTCCCGAAACTCCATGAAGTCCCCCGATGGCCTGTCGTGTCGATTCTGTGAAAGGGCGCTCGGCGGTCCGCCGTGGTGGCTCAGCTTAGGCGGACGCCCGACTCTGCCGGGCGGCACCGCAAGCCGCACAGTGTTTATCGGACATTTAATCAACCCTACGATACTGTCCGCGCGCCCGCGCCACGGAGGTCGGGCTGAACACATTTGATGACCGAAAGGCGGCCGCCCAATGGCCAACGACCAGAGCGAGACCACGGTGCCGGTGACGCCCGAGAACGCGGCGCAGACCGGCGCCCCGGCCGCCGCTGTGGAGGCCGGCAAGGCTGTCGAGGGTGCGGTCGCCGCGTCCTCGAACCCCACCGGGTACACCGCACCGACCGACGCGGACAAGACCGCGTTCGAGAACGGCTCATTCGGCGACGAGGGGCAGTACGTGGGCGAGCCCGCGCCGTCGACCACCGGCGGGCCGGACACCCCGCGCAAGCCGGAGAGCATCATCGGCGGCCACCCGTAAGCGGCCCCCGCCCGGCGGTGGCCCCCGGGCCCCGGCCCGGGGGGGGGGGCGAGCTGGGTTGTTGGCGGGGAAATACTTGTGGGGTAGCACGGTTGGGGGTATACCCGC
>NZ_JBHWIV010000031.1:16569-87086 GCF_042731675.1 Kitasatospora sp. NPDC059827
GGGGCCCGCCCGCGCCGCCCCCCCCCGGCGGCCCGCCCCCCCCCCGCACGCCGGAGAGCACCAGCGGCGCCCACCCGTACGCGCCCCCCGCCGGGGGGGCCCCCCGCGTCCCCGGCGGGGCGGGGGGGCACTTCTGGTTCTGTGCGTGCCAATTCGTGTGCGGGTCCATCGGGTGGCCGATTCCCGCCCTCGATGCACGCATGGTGACCGCCGTTATCCGTAACGTGCCCGGCGGCGGGCCCCGGGCGTTCCGGAATTCCGGATTCACCGGGGGGATTACCCGGGTCCGAATGCCGTGGTTTGCGTGGATTTTGCCGCAATTACCGGGGCTGATCGCATTCAGCCGAATCGCGGGGCTCGGGGGCGGGTGAGACGTGGTTCGGTTCGGCCGTCCATTCGCGGCCGCCGTGCTCGGGGCGCAGGTAGTGCTCGCCGCCGATGGTTCCCATGTAGATGCCGGTGCGTCCGGTCCTCCGGTCGAGGACGAGGTCACCCACCTGTGGCCGGTAGGCCTTGGCGTTGCGCTGTCGGGTGCTCACCTCACCGCTCCTTCGCTCTGTCGCGACTGGCCAGCATCTCTAGAGAAGCTAATATCTCTAGAGATGTCAACGGTCGTATCTCCTTACCGGCGGCCGCGGGCGCGCCTAGGATTGTCCGAGGGAGAGGGAGCGCGATGACCGGCAGCAGTGGCGACAAACAGCCCAAGTACCAGCGGATCGCCGACTCCCTCAAGGCTGCCATCGACGACGGCCGCTACGGCGCGGGGGACCGGCTGCCCGGCGAGAACGACCTGATGGACGAGTACGGTGTGGCCCGGATGACGGCCCGTCAGGCGCTCGGCGTGCTGCAGAGCGAGGGCATCGCGGAGGCCCGCAAGGGGTCCGGGGTGTTCGTCCGGGACTTCCGGCCGCTGCGCCGGCGCGGCATCCAGCGGCTGGCGCAGGGGCAGTGGGGCTCCGGCCGGTCGATATGGTCCGCGGACATCGACAACCGCAGCCTGGTGGTCGACCAGGTCTCGGTCACCGAGCAGGGCGCGCCCGAGCACGTGGCCCGGGTGCTCGGGGTGGAGCCGGGCGTCCCGATGTGCGTGCGGCACCGCCGCTTCGTCCTGGACGGCAAGCCGGTGCTGCTCTCCACCTCCTACCTGCCGGCCGTCCTGGTCGCCGGCACCGCGATCACCCGCGAGGACACCGGCCCCGGCGGCACCTACGCCCGGCTGGCCGAGATCGGCGCCAAGCCCGTGCACTTCCGCGAGGAGGTCCGTTCCCGGATGCCCGCCGCCGAGGAGGCCACCCGCCTCGAACTCTCCGCCGGCACCCCGGTGATCCTGATCTGCCGCACCGCCTTCGCCGACGAGGGCCAGGTCGTCGAACTCAACGAGATGATCCTCGACGCCGCCTCCTACGTCCTGGAGTACGACTTCGACGCCTGACGCGGACGGAGGCGAGCCGGGGCGGCTTCTGCTACTGGTAGTGGTAGCGGGCCTTGAGGATCTTCACTTCCTTCTCGTCGGCGCGGTACACCAGGCGGTGTTCGTCGTCGATCCGGCGTGACCAGTAGCCCGCCAGGTCGCCCTTCAACGGTTCGGGTTTGCCGATTCCGGCGAAGGGGTCGCGCTGGATCTCACCGACCAGGCGGGCGATCCGCTGAGCCATCTTCCGGTTCGAACCGAGCCAGAAGAGGAAGTCCTCCCAGGCGTCCGGGTCGAAGTGGACACTCCTCACACCTCACCCGCCAGAGCTTCCAGTGCCTCCGGCGTCCTGGTGAGGTCGGAGGCGCCGCTCCTGTCGCGGGCGACTGCCGCCATGAGCCGCTGGGCGTTGGCGGGGGAACGCAGAAGGTAGATCGTCTCCTGCCAGGCGTCGTAGTCCTCGGCGGACATGAGGACCGCGTCCCCGCTCTTGGAGGTGATTCTTATCGGGGCGTGGTCGTCGTTGACCTTCTTGATCAGCGGGAACAACTGGGTGCGCGCCTCGCTCGCACTGATCGCCATGGTCAAGCCTCCGAGCTCGTACCGGAACGTGGTACTGCCATGGTACGAGGTTTCCGTACCACCAGCCAAAGCATTGTGACCATGCGGAACCGCCCCGGGCGCGAGGGCGGCCGGGGCGGTTCGGGGGTGTGCGGGGGCGTTCCGCCGGGGGTTACTCCTTGGAGCGGATCCGCAGGTTGGTGATCAGCGGGCCCTCGGTGGTCTCGCGGAAGAAGTCGTTGCCCTTGTCGTCGACGACGATGAAGGCCGGGAAGTCCTCGACCTCGATGCGCCAGACGGCCTCCATGCCGAGCTCGGCGTACTCCAGCACCTCGACCTTCTTGATGCAGTCCTGGGCGAGGCGGGCGGCCGGGCCGCCGATGGAGCCGAGGTAGAAGCCGCCGTGGGCGGCGCAGGCGTCGGTGACCTGCTTGCTGCGGTTGCCCTTGGCGAGCATGACCATGGAGCCGCCGGCGGCCTGGAACTGGTCGACGTAGGAGTCCATCCGGCCGGCCGTGGTGGGGCCGAAGGAGCCGGAGGCGTAGCCCTCGGGGGTCTTGGCCGGGCCGGCGTAGTAGACCGGGTGGTCCTGGAGGTACTTGGGCATGCCCTCGCCGGCGTCCAGGCGCTCCTTGATCTTGGCGTGGGCGATGTCGCGGGCGACGACGAGCGTGCCGGTGAGCGAGAGCCGGGTCTTGACCGGGTACTTCGACAGTTCGGCGCGGATCGCGGGCATCGGCTGGTCGAGGTCGATGCGCACCACGTCGTCGTCGAGGTGCTCGTCGGTGGTGTCCGGCAGGTACTTCGCCGGGTCGGTCTCCAGCTGCTCCAGGAAGACGCCCTCGGCGGTGATCTTGCCGAGCGCCTGGCGGTCGGCGGAGCAGGAGACGGCCATCGCGACGGGCAGCGAGGCGCCGTGGCGGGGGAGCCGGACCACGCGGACGTCGTGGCAGAAGTACTTGCCGCCGAACTGGGCGCCGATGCCGATCTTCTGGGTCAGCTCGGTGACCTTGGCCTCCAGCTCCAGGTCGCGGAAGCCGTGCCCGGTCCTGGCGTTGCCCTCGGTCGGCAGGTTGTCCAGGTAGTGCGCCGAGGCGTACTTGGCGGTCTTGAGCGCGAACTCGGCGCTGGTGCCGCCGATCACGATGGCCAGGTGGTACGGCGGGCAGGCGGCGGTGCCGAGGGAGCGGATCTTCTGCTCCAGGAACGAGAGCATGCTGGCCTCGTTCAGGATGGCCTTGGTCTCCTGGTACAGGTACGACTTGTTGGCCGAGCCGCCGCCCTTGGCCATGAAGAGGAACTTGTACGCGTCGCCGTCGGTGGCGTACAGCTCGATCTGGGCCGGCAGGTTGTTGCCGGTGTTCTTCTCGTCCCACATGGTCACCGGGGCCATCTGGGAGTAGCGCAGGTTGAGCTTGGTGTACGCGTCGTACACGCCGCGCGCGATGGCGGACTCGTCGGCGCCGGAGGTGAGCACGTTCTGGCCGCGCTTGCCCATGACGATGGCGGTGCCGGTGTCCTGGCACATCGGCAGGATGCCGCCGGCCGAGATGTTGACGTTCTTGAGCAGGTCGAGCGCGACGAAGCGGTCGTTCGGGCTGGCCTCCGGGTCGTCCAGGATGCGGCGCAGCTGGGCGAGGTGGGCGGGGCGCAGGTAGTGCGAGATGTCGTGCATCGCCTCGGCGGTGAGCAGGCGCAGCGCCTCGGGCTCGACCTGGAGGAAGGTGCGGCCGCCGGCCTCGAAGGTGGAGACACCCTCGGAGGTGAGCTTGCGGTACGGGGTCGGGTCAGCGCCCAGGGGGAGCAGGTCGCTGTACTCGAAGTCTGGCGTGGGAGCCATCGGGGCGGTCCTTAGGGGTCCAGTGGTCCGGCTGCGTCGGCGAAGCACCATCCAGGGTAGGACCCGGCTGCGGGACGCATGCGGACAGGTCAGCCTTGCGTGACGGGGCTCACTCGGCCAGGAGTGCGAGCGACTAGGCTTGGCCCGTGAACAACACGCCGGACAACACGCCGGAGAACTCGCCGTCGCAGGACGTTCCGGGGCAGCCGCCGGTGTCGGCGCCCGTTCCCCTGACCAAGCCCGAACCCGAGTCGCGGCCCGAGCCCGAACTGCGGCCCGCACCGGTGTCCGCCCCGGTGGCCGCAGCGGTGCCCGCCCCGGCGGCCGCCCCGCGGACGTCGCACGCCCCGGTGGCGGACGCGGACATGCGGGTCTCGGACGCCGACCGCGAGCGGATCGCGGAGCTGCTGCGGGACGCGTACGCCGAGGGGCGGCTGGACGCGGAGGAGCACGCCGAGCGGATCGGGGCCGCGTACGCCGCCAAGACCTTCGGCGACCTGGTCCCGCTGACCAGGGACCTGCCCGCGCACCGTTCGGTGTCCTTCGACAAGCCGCCGCTGGGCGCCGAGGCGCCGGCCCCCGCGCCCGCCAGGCCGCTGCCGCCGGCGCGGCACGAGGCGCCGTCGGTGGTGGCGATATTCGGCGGTGCCTCCCGCAAGGGCCGCTGGCGGGTGGGCTCGCACCTGACGGCCTTCACCGCGTTCGGCGGGGTGGAGATCGACCTCACCGACGCCGTCTTCGAGTCCCCCGAGGTGGAGATCACGGTGACGGCGGTCTTCGGCGGGGTCGACATCCGGGTGCCGGAGAACGTGACCCTGCTCGGTTCCGGGGTGGGCATCTTCGGCGGTTTCGACGTCCGGGAGCAGACCGCGGCGGACCCGTACGCTCCGGTCGTGCGGGTCAAGGGCCTTGCCCTGTTCGGCGGTTGCGAGGCCAAGCCGCGCCGGGGCAAGAAGATCAAGGAGTGGGTGCGCAAGCAACTCGGGACGGAATAGCCCGAATTGACCTGCTGAGTGCCCGGTCGGGGATCAACTCCCGGTCGGGCGCTCGGCGTTGTGTCCGGTGCACTCCGTAGTCGATTGCGTGCAGTGTGCATGAATCGCGGCCGGACGGGGTAGTTCCTTCCGCACATCGCTTCTTGTACGGCTGTGCACCGGAGGCGGCCCAGCGGCCGCCCCGGGCGTTGGACAGCGGGGGCTCGCAGCCGGGCAGGGGAGCGAGGTTCCCCGTGTCCGAGAGCCTCGTCAGGAGTACGGCCGTGCTGCATCCGATCGAGTCCCGCACCACCTCGCCAGTCGCCGCCGCCCAGTTGCTGGAGCGCCGTCCGGCCGTCCCCCCGCAGCCGCAGCCCCCGAGCGGTACGGCGGGTCAGGCCGCGGGTGAGGACAATCCGTGGCACACCGGTGCGGCCTGTCGGCGGGACGAGGTGGGGCTGTTCTTCGCGCCCTCGAAGGAGCCGACGGCGGCCCGGCTGTCGCGGGAGGAGCAGGCCAAGCAGGTGTGCGCCCGCTGCCCGGTGCTGCTGGAGTGCCGCGAGCACGCGCTGGCCCAGCCGGAGCCGTACGGGGTCTGGGGCGGGCTGACGGCCGCCGAGCGGCGGGTGGTGCTGGCCCGGCGCCGCCGCCGGGACGCGGAGCTGCGCGAGGCGGCCCGGGTGGCCACGGCCGGGCGCCGGATAGCGGGTTGACGGCGGGCCGAAGACCCGCGGCCGCGGTCGCGGCGGCGACCGCCGCGGTGACGAGCGGGACCGGTACGCCGCGCGGCCCCGGCGGAGGGGGGATCCCGCCGGGGCCGCGCGTTCGGACAACCGTTTCCGGGCCGGGTCAGTTGGCCCGGTCGAAGTCGATCGCGCTGTAGGCCCGCAGCTTCGACAGCTTGTGGACCGAGTTGATCTCGCGGATGGTGCCGCTCTTGGAGCGCATCACCAGCGAGCTGGTGGTGGCGGTCTCCGAGCGGTAGTGCACGCCGCGCAGCAGCTCGCCGTCGGTGATGCCGGTGGCGACGAAGAACACGTTCTCGCCGCTCACCAGGTCGTTGGTGGTGAGCACCCGGTCCAGGTCGTGCCCGGCGTCGAGGGCCTTCTGCCGCTCGGCCGCGTCCTTGGGCCAGAGCCGGCCCTGGATGACGCCGCCCATGCACTTCATCGCGCAGGCCGCGATGATGCCCTCGGGGGTGCCGCCGACGCCCAGCAGCAGGTCCACGCCGGTGCCCTCGCGGGCGGTCATGATGGCGCCGGCCACGTCGCCGTCGGTGATGAACTTGATCCGGGCGCCCGCCTCGCGGATCTCCCGGACCAGGCCGTCGTGGCGCGGACGGTCGAGCACCATCACGGTGACGTCCTCGACGGCGCTGCCCTTGGCCTTGGCGACCCGGCGGATGTTGACGGCCGCCGGGGCGGTGATGTCGACGTAGTCGGCGGCCTCGGGGCCGCAGACCAGCTTGTCCATGTAGAACACGGCGCTGGGGTCGAACATGGTGCCGCGGTCGGCGACGGCCAGCACGGCGACGGCGTTGGCCATGCCCTTGGCGGTCAGCGTGGTGCCGTCCACCGGGTCGACCGCGACGTCGCACTCGGCGCCGGTGCCGTCGCCGACCCGCTCGCCGTTGTAGAGCATCGGGGCTTCGTCCTTCTCGCCCTCGCCGATGACGACGACGCCGTTCATCGAGACGGTCGAGACGAGGGTGCGCATGGCCTTCACGGCGGCGCCGTCGGCCCCGTTCTTGTCGCCACGGCCGACCCACCGGCCGGCGGCCATCGCGGCCGCCTCGGTGACCCGGACGAGTTCGAGCGCGAGGTTCCGGTCCGGAGCCTCGGGCGCGACCTCCAGGGCACTGGGAAGGTGGTGCGGGTACTGCGTGGTCATCGTCGTTACCTCTCTGTACGCGACGGCCAGTGAGCGCCCGACTACTGCCAGGTCGAACGCCGTGGTGAGGGTAGTGCGATCGTATCTGCCCACGAGATGACTGTCTGTGGCGCGGGTCGCCACCCCGGGCGGAAGGCCCCGGTTCGTCCCGGTTCACCCGTACGTGCACACCCCGGGTGGCCGGGCCGTTGTGTGGATGAGTCACCATGGGTGGGTGGCTGCAGAGAGCAAGGGCATGAGGGGTCGGCAGACCGTACGGGACATGGTCCTGTCGATGCTGGCGGTCGGTTTCGTCGTCTGGATCGGTTACCTGTTCCTCCCGCACGACGCGAACGGCGATCCGGTGCACGTGGTCGCCTACAAGGTCGAGGCGGCCTCGGCGAAGCGCGCCGCGCCGTACCCGCTGCTGTCCCCGGAGGGGCTGTCCGACAAGTGGCGGGCCACCTCGGTCAGCTACACGCCGGCCGGCATCAACAACGGCAAGGGCAATGCCTGGCACCTGGGCTTCGTGACGCCCTCCGGCCAGTACGCGGCGGTCGAGCAGGCCGACGTCCCGCGCGAGAAGCTGCTCGCCGACAAGGTCGCGGGCGCCCAGCCGGACGGCACCGCGGACGCCGCCGGGCGCACCTGGGACCGGGTGCAGGGCGACAAGGCCCGCGCGCTGGCCGTCCAGACCGGTTCGGCCACCACCATGATCACCGGCACCGCCTCCTACGAGGAGATGGCCGAGCTGGCCCAGGCGCTCAAGTAGCGCGGGGCCCCGCCCGGGCGCGCAGGCCCCCGGCGCCCCCTCGGACACGCGGAAGGGCCCGCACCGGTACGAACCGGTGCGGGCCCTTCGCCGTCGCGGGGTGCGATCAGACCGTGGTGACGACCTGGTCGTACTCCAGGCGCGGGGAGCGCGGGAACCAGGCCTCGTCGCCCGGCTTGCCGATGTTGACCACGGCCAGCACCGAGTGCTCGCCGTCGCCGAAGAACTCCTTGTTGAGGCCCTCGGCGTCGAAGCCGGTCATCGGGCCGGCGGCCAGGCCGGCGGCGCGCACGCCGATGATGAAGTACGCGGCCTGCAGGGCGCCGTTCAGCGCGGCGGAGCGCTCACGGGTGGCGCGCTCGGAGAAGAACACGTCCTTGGCCTGCGGGAAGTGCGGGAACTGGGTCGGCAGCTCCTCGTGGAACTCGTTGTCCGCGGCCAGGATGGCGACCAGCGGCGCGGTGGAGGTCTTGGCCTTGTTGCCGTCCGCCAGGTGCTGGACGAGGCGCTCGCGACCCTCGGCGGAGCGGACCAGGACGACGCGCAGCGGCTGCTGGTTGAAGGCGGTCGGGCCGAACTTGACCAGGTCGTAGATGGCCTGGACCTGCTCCTCGGTGACCGGCTCGTCGGTGAAGGTGTTCGCGGTGCGGGCCTCGCGGAACAGCAGGTCCTGAGCGGCGGCGTCGAGTACCAGGGCGTCGGTGGTCATGCTTCTGCACCTCATGCGGGAGGGGGGTTCGTCGGTGTGACCGGCGGAGCCGATCAGTTCCTCCAACATAGGTGAAGATTCAACGATTCCCCAAGCCCTTGTGAGCTGCCTCACAGGGCGGGCCGTACTGCGCCCAGGCCGTGCGCCTGGGCTCGTGCGCCCGGGGGCGTGCGCGGGGCTTGGTCACTCCCCGCCCGGGCCCGCGCCCTCCTCGGCGGCCAGCGCGGCGTCCAGTCGGGCCCGGGCGCCGTCCAGCCAGCGCTGGCAGACCTTCGCCAGCTGCTCGCCACGCTCCCACAGGGCCAGCGACTCCTCAAGGGAGGTGCCGCCGTTCTCCAGCTGCCGGACCACGTCCAGCAGCGCGTCCCGGGCGTGCTCGTAGCCCAGCGCGTCGTCCGGGGTCGGCGCCGCCGCGTCCTGCTGCTCCTGCTGCTCTGCCATGCGTGCCAGCGTAGGGGCTGGCGCCGACAGGGGCGGGTTCCACCGGCCGAAACCCGGGTGCGGCCGCGCGGTCGGCGGCGCTAGCCTCCGCCGCATGATCGAAGTCCGCCCCGCCGCCCCCGCCGACGCGCCCGAGCTGGTCCGGCTGCGCAACCTGATGCTGCGGGCGATGCCCGGCATGGCCGCCTTGGCCGGCCCCGCCCCCTGGCAGGCCGCCGCCGAGCGGATGCTGCGCGAGCGGCTGGCCGCCCCGGCCGAGCGGTCGACCATGTCCGCCTTCGTGGTCGACGACCCGGAGCGCCCCGGCCGGCTCGCCGCCTGCGCCGTCGGCACCCTGGAGCACCGCCTGCCCTCGCCCGGCAACCCGGACGGCCTGTTCGGCTCCGTCTTCAACATCTGCACCGACCCCGACCGGCGGCTGCGCGGCTACGCCCGGGCCTGCACCGAGGCGCTGCTGGACTGGTTCGACGGCCGCCGGGTCGGCCGGATCGACCTGCACGCCAGCAGCGGCGGCGAGTCGCTCTACCGCAGCCTGGGCTTCGCCGAGTACTCGACGGCGCTGTCCCGGCAGCGCTCCTACTGAGACTCCGCCCGAGGGCCCGCCGGGGGCTCCGCCGCCCCGGGCGCCACGGTGACGTCGAAGCCGCCGCCCGCGACCCGGGCGTGCAGCCCCTCCCCGGCCGCGAGCCGCGCCGGGTCCGTCACCACCGTGCCGTCGGCCCGCTGGAGCACCGCGTAGCCGCGCTCCAGGGTGGCCGCCGGGGAGAGCGCGACCACCCGGGCCAGGGTGTGCCCGAGGTCGCTCTGGGCGTGGTCCAGCCGGTGCCGCAGGGTGCGCCGGGACCGCTCCACCAGGCCCTCCACCTCCTGGCCGCGCCCGTCCAGCATCCGGTGCGGGGCGGCCAGCGCCGGGCGGCTGCGCAGCCCGTCCAGCCCGTGCTGCTCGCGTTCGACCCGGGCCTGCACGTGCCGGCGGGCCCGGTCGCGCAGCTGGCGGACCTTGGCCAGCTCCTCGCCGACGTCCGGAACCACCCGTTTGGCGGCATCGGTCGGGGTGGAGGCGCGCAGGTCGGCGACGAAGTCCAGCAGCGGCTGGTCCGGCTCGTGCCCGATCGCGCTCACCACCGGCGTACGGGCGGCCGCGACCAGCCGCACCAGCCCCTCGTCCGAGAAGGGCAGCAGGTCCTCCACGCTGCCGCCGCCCCGGGCCACGATGATCACGTCCACCTCGGGGTGCTCGTCCAGCTCCCGCACCGCCGCGCTCACCCGCTCCACCGCGCTGACCCCCTGCACCGGGACGTTGCGCACCTCGAAGCGCACCGCCGGCCAGCGCCGCCGGGCGTTCTCCAGCACGTCCCGCTCGGCCGCCGAGCCGCGCCCGGTGACCAGCCCGACGCACTGCGGCAGGAACGGCAGCCGCCGCTTGCGCTCCGCCGCGAACAGGCCCTCCCCGGCCAGCCGCCGCTTGAGCTGCTCCAGCCGGGCCAGCAGCTCGCCCAGGCCCACCGGGCGGATCTCCGAGGCCCGCAGCGACAGCTGCCCGCGCGCCGCGTACCACTCCGGCCTGGCGTGCACGACGACCCGCGAGCCCTCCTGCACCACGTCCGCGACCTGCTCGAACACCGAGCGGAAGCAGGTCACCGTGAGGGACACGTCGGCCTGCGGGTCGCGCAGGGTCAGGAACACCACGCCCGCGCCGGGGCGGCGGCTGAGCTGGGTGATCTGCCCCTCGACCCACACCGCGCCGAGCCGGTCG
The DNA here is from genome assembly GCF_042731675.1 of Kitasatospora sp. NPDC059827. NCBI lineage: Bacteria > Bacillati > Actinomycetota > Actinomycetes > Kitasatosporales > Streptomycetaceae > Kitasatospora > Kitasatospora sp. NPDC059827. Next base: position 26,903 of record NZ_JBHWIV010000031.1, read on the forward strand.
ATCCAGCCGCCGATCAGCGCGGAGACCTTGCCGACCGGGAGCGGGGCTTCGGGGGAGCTGGGGTTGGCCATGCGTACGAGGCTAGCGGCGTCCGCCGACACCGTCCCCGGCAACGCCCGCCGGCGCTGTTCCCGGCAACGCCCGCCGGCACCGTTCCTGGCAACGCCCGCCGGCACCGTTCCGGACGGCGCCCGCCGGCACCGTCGCTAGCGGTGCCCGCCGGCGCCGTGCGCCGTGCTGCCCTGCACGCCGAGCACCACCAGGCCGGCCGCCAGCCAGACCAGCCCGACGAGCTGTGCCGTGGTCGAGGCCTCGTAGACCACCGCGCCGATCACCGCGATCCCCAGCAGCGGGACGACCAGGTGCCGGAGCCGGTCGGGCGAGCCGTGCCGGACGGTGTACCAGCCGATCACCGAGGCGTGCAGCAGCGCGAAGGCGGTCAGCGCGCCCACGTTCACCACCGAGGTCAGCTGGTCCAGCCCGTCGTCCCGCTCGGCCGCCCAGACCGCCGCCGCCATGGTGACCACCGCGGCCGCCAGCAGCGCCCGGCGGGGCACCGCGCTGCCCGGGTCGACCGAGCCGAGCACGCGCGGCAGCCGTCCCTCCCGGCCCATCGCGAACACCAGCCGGCCGGCCGCCGCCTGCCCGGCGAGCGCGGCGAAGGCCGCGCCGATCGCCTTGCTGGCGGCCACCAGCAGGTGCAGCCAGTGGCCGATGCCGCCCTCCACGGTGTCGTAGAAGGCGGAGCCCTGGGCGGCCGGGTCGGCGGCCAGCTGCTGCGGGGTGGTGGGCTCCAGCACGGCCGCCAGGTAGGTCTGGGCGACGAACAGCAGCCCGGCCAGCGCCAGGCACCACAGCACCGCCCGGGCCACCGCGGCGGAGGCGCCGACCGCCTCCTCGACGAAGGTCGCGATCGCGTCGAAGCCCAGGTAGGAGAGCACCGCGACGGACACCGCGGAGATCACCGCGGTGAGCGAGAAGTCCCCGACGGCGGTGAAGGGCGTGTCCCAGCCGCGCCGCGCGCCGTCCCGCACCAGCACCACCACGGCCGCGACCACGAACACCGCCAGCACCGCGATCTCCAGTGCGAGCACCGCGAAGCCGACCGCGGCCGCCGTCCGCACCCCGACCAGGTTGAGCGCGGTGGTCACCAGCACGGCGACCGCCGTCCACACCCAGCGCGAGACCCCGGGCACCAGGGAGTTCAGCGCGATCCCGGAGAACAGGTAGGCCACCGCGGGGATCAGCAGGTAGTCCAGCATCGCCATCCACCCGGCGATGAACCCCGGCCCCTCGCCCAGCCCGGCCCGCGCGTAGGCGAACACCGAGCCGGTCTGCGGCACCGCGCGGACCATCTGGGCGTACGAGAACGCGGTGAAGCCCATCGCGACCGTCGCCGCCAGGTAGACGGCCGCCACGGCGCCGTGGCTCCGGGCGTCCAGCACGCCGAAGACGCCGACCGGGGCCATCGGGGCGATGAACAGCAGCCCGTAGACCATCAGATCGCGGACGCCCAGGGTGCGGCGCAGGCCGCTCGGCGTCGGCTGCTCGTTCACAGCGCTCATGGAGACCAGGTTTGAGCAACTTCCGACCCTTTGCGACCGGAAAGCGTCCGGGCCGGCGTCCGGGGCGGCGGTGCGGCCCGCCCCGGGCGGTGGGGCTCCCGGTCGCCCGTACGATGGGGGCATGTCCAACACCGCGCAGCGCCGTGTCCTGCTCGCCGCCCCCCGGGGCTACTGCGCGGGTGTCGACCGCGCCGTGATCGCCGTGGAGAAGGCCCTGGAGCAGTACGGGGCGCCCATCTACGTCCGCAAGCAGATCGTCCACAACAAGTACGTGGTGCAGACCCTGGAGAAGAAGGGCGCGATCTTCGTCGACGAGACGGAGGAGGTGCCCGAGGGCTCGATCGTCGTGTTCTCCGCGCACGGCGTCGCCCCGGCCGTCCACGACGAGGCGCGGGCCGGCAAGCTCGCCACCGTCGACGCCACCTGCCCGCTGGTCACCAAGGTGCACAAGGAGGCCGTGCGCTTCGCCGACGAGGGCTACGACATCCTGCTGGTGGGCCACGAGGGCCACGAGGAGGTCGTCGGCACCATGGGCGAGGCCCCGGACCGGATCCACCTGGTGGACGGTGCCGAGGACGTCGCCAACGTCCAGGTGCGGGACGAGTCCAAGATCGTCTGGCTCTCCCAGACCACGCTCTCGGTGGACGAGACGATGGCCACCGTCGGCGAGTTGAAGAAGCGCTTCCCGGCGCTGGTCAGCCCGCCCAGCGACGACATCTGCTACGCGACCCAGAACCGCCAGGTCGCGGTCAAGCAGCTGGCCCCGGAGACCGACCTGCTGATCGTGGTCGGTTCCAAGAACTCCTCCAACTCGGTCCGTCTGGTCGAGGTCGGCCTGGAGTACGGCGCCAAGGCCGCCCACCTGGTCGACTTCGCCGAGGAGATCCAGGAGTCCTGGCTGGAGGGCGTCACCACGGTCGGCCTGACCAGCGGCGCCTCGGTGCCGGAGATCCTGGTCGACGGTGTGCTGGAGTTCCTGGCCGCGCGCGGCTACGACACGGTGGAGACGGTCAAGACCGCCGAGGAGCACCTGATCTTCTCGCTGCCCAAGGAGCTGCGCCGCGACCTGCGTGCCGAGGCGGCCGGCAAGCTGTAGGGCCCCACGACGGACCCGGTGCCCCGCTGCGGGGTACCGGGTCCGTTGCGCTGTGCGGGCCCGTTTGTGCGGGCCCGTCGATTGCGGTGCGCCCCCGTCCGGGCTCTCGTAGCGTTGTGCACAGGCTGTGGACAAGCCGGTCGACGGCCGGACGGCGGAAGGCGGAACGATGACGGCGGTATTCGGCGTGGACATCGGCGGCTCGGGCATCAAGGGCGCCCCGGTCGACCTCGCCCGGGGAGCACTCACCCAGGAGCGGCACAAGGTGCTCACCCCGCAGCCGTCCGAGCCCGGGGCCGTGGTCGCCGCCGTCCGCGAGGTGGTCCGCCACTTCGACCACCAGGGGCCGGTCGGGCTGACCTTCCCCGGGGTGGTGGTCGGCGGCCGCACCCGGACCGCGGCCAACGTGGACAAGGGCTGGATCGGCCTGGACGCGGAGGGCCTCTTCCGCGACGCGCTGGGCATGCCCGCGACCGTGCTCAACGACGCGGACGCGGCCGGCCTCGCCGAGACCGAGCACGGCGCCGGGCGGGGCGAGTCGGGCGTGGTCCTGGTGCTCACCTTCGGCACCGGCATCGGCAGCGCGCTCTTCGTGGACGGCACCCTGGTGCCCAACACCGAACTGGGCCACCTGGAGCTGCGCGGCAAGGACGCCGAGCGCCGGGCCTCCTCGGCCGCCAGGGAGCGGCACGACCTGACCTGGGAGCAGTGGGCCGGGCGGGTCGACGAGTACCTGGACCTGGTGGAGATGCTGTTCTCCCCGCAACTGATCGTGATCGGCGGCGGGGTGAGCCGCAAGCACGAGAAGTTCCTGCCGCTGCTGAGGGACCGCGGGGCGCGGGTGGTGCCGGCGGAGCTGCGCAACGACGCGGGCATCGTCGGGGCCGCCATGGCGGCGGCCCGGGCGGCGGGCTAGGTCACGGCCCTCGGCGCCCGCCCGCCGGGCCGTCAGCGGGAGCGGTGGAAGCGGCGCTGGGCGACGAAGCGGGCGAGCACGATCAGCGCGGCCAGCCCGGTGCCGGAGAACAGCCAGCCGGCCCGCAGCGCCAGCCCGGTCGCCAGCGCCACCACCTGGGCGGTGATGCCGGAGGAGCTGACCGGGGCGAGCGCCAGCAGCGCCACGGCGAAGGCGATCGGCCCGCTGATCGGGGCGGCCAGCAGGTCGGCGTAGCGGACCCGGACGGCCAGCTGGAAGCAGACCACCAGGTAGCCGAGGCCGAACAGCCAGCCGAGGCCGTCGAAGAGCAGCCGGTCCAGGCCGGCCACCGCCAGCGTGGCCAGCACCGCGAGCACGCCGGTGCCGATCGCGGTCAGCCGGGTCGGCCGGCCGGTCCGGCGCCGTCCGTACACGCGCAGCCGGCGCTGCGGGGCGGGGCGCGCGGCGGGCCGGTCGGCCACCGGGCGCAGCCGGGACGGGGGAGCCGCGGGGGCTCGGGCGCTCTCGGGTGCCCGGCCGGGACCGGGGACGGCGGCCGGGGCCGTGCCGTTCGGCGGACGGCGTCTGGGCCCTGGCGGCTGGGTACGGATGCTCTGCTCCACCCGCCCAACGTACGGTCCGATCATCGCCACACTGTGTAATGGACCGTTCAGGTCTTGTTCCGTGTCCCCGGATGGCGTACTCCTGTGATCGTCACTCAAGGGGCTGACCTGCTCGGCCGAGTCGACACATCATGATCATCCGATGACCGTACGGGGGACCGCCGCATGACCGCCGACTTCACCTTCGAGCGCCTCGACCACGTCCAGCTCGACATCCCGGCCGGCGCCGAGGACGAGTGCCGCGCCTTCTGGTCCGGCGTGCTCGGGATGACCGAGCTCCCGAAGCCCCCGGTGCTGGCGGCGCGCGGCGGCTGCTGGTTCCGCGGCGGCGGGGTCGAGGTGCACCTCGGCGTCACCCCGGACTTCCGCCCGGCCCGCAAGGGGCACCCCGGCATCCTGGTGACCTCGCTGGACGCCCTGGCCGAGCGGCTCGCCGCGCACGGCCACGAGGTCACCTGGGACGACCACCACCCCGGCCACCGCCGCTTCTACTCCGCCGACGGGCTGGGCAACCGGCTGGAGTTCCTGGAGCCGCTGCCCGCGCCGACCGAGGCGTGAGCCCCGGCAGGCGCTGCCCGTAGACTTGGGGGTCGGCCCGTACGGTGCCGACCCAACTCCTCCAAGCCCACGGGACTGCGCTTCATGTCGCTCACGATCGGAATCGTCGGCCTGCCGAACGTCGGCAAGTCGACCCTGTTCAACGCCCTGACCAAGAACGACGTGCTGGCGGCCAACTACCCGTTCGCCACCATCGAGCCGAACGTCGGCGTCGTCGGCGTCCCGGACGCGCGGCTGGCCAAGCTCGCCGAGATCTTCGGCTCGCAGCGCATCCTCCCGGCCACCGTCGACTTCGTCGACATCGCCGGCATCGTGCGCGGTGCCAGCGAGGGCGAGGGCCTGGGCAACAAGTTCCTCGCCAACATCCGTGAGTCGGACGCGATCTGCCAGGTCGTGCGCGCGTTCACCGACCCGGACGTGGTGCACGTGGACGGCAAGGTGTCGCCCAAGGACGACATCGAGACCATCCACACCGAGCTGATCCTGGCCGACCTCCAGACCATCGAGAAGGTCCTGCCGCGGCTCCAGAAGGAGGCGCGCCTCAAGAAGGACACCGCCCCCGTGCTGGCCGCCGCCGAGGCCGCCCAGGCGGTCCTGGAGACCGGCAAGACCCTCTTCGAGGCCGGCTTCGACACCGCCCCGATCCGCGAGCTGCACCTGCTGACCGCCAAGCCCTTCCTCTACGTCTTCAACGTGGACGAGGACGAGCTGGCCGACGAGGACTTCAAGAACGCCCAGCGCGCCCTGGTCGCCCCGGCCGAGGCGATCTTCCTCAGCGCCAAGATCGAGTCCGAGCTGATCGAGCTCGACGACGCCGAGGCCCTCGAACTCCTCCAGTCCATGGGCCAGGAGGAGCCCGGCCTCGCCACCCTCGCCCGCGTCGGCTTCGACACCCTCGGCCTGCAGACCTACCTCACGGCCGGCCCGAAGGAGACCCGCGCCTGGACCATCAAGAAGGGCGCCACCGCCCCCGAGGCCGCCGGAGTCATCCACACCGACTTCCAGAAGGGCTTCATCAAGGCCGAGGTGATCTCCTTCGACGACCTGGTCGAGACCGGCTCCATCGCCGAGGCCCGCTCCAAGGGCAAGGCCCGCATCGAGGGCAAGGAATACATCATGCAGGACGGCGACGTCGTGGAGTTCCGCTTCAACGTGTAATCGTTTGATTACTTTGAGATAGATAGATCTGTCAACTGCGCAGGTCGCACGGGGCCCGCCTCCCTTGAGGCGGGCCCCGACTGCTTTTCCGTGCTGACTTGGTGCTGACTTCTTCGGCCCGCCGTGCTCGCATGAGTGGTACGTTATGTGGTACCAGCCATGGAGGGAGTTCAGTCGATGTCGATCACTGCCAGCGAGGCGCGCAAGGCTCTCTTCCCGTTGATCAAGAAGGTCAACGACGATCACGAGGCCATCGAGATCGTCTCCAAGCATGGAAATGCCGTACTCGTCTCGGCCGAGGACTATGCCGCTCTGCGTGAAGGCTCCTACCTGTTGCGCTCGCCGGTGAACGCCCGCCGCTTGCTCAAGGCGTACGAGAACGCCCTTGGCGGCATAGGGCTTTCCGAGCGGGAGCTCATCGACCCTGATGCGGCGGATGGCGAGAAGGGTGCCGCGTGAGGCTCGTCTTCGAGGAGACCGGCTGGGAGGACTACACCTCCTGGCTCAAGAACGACCGCAAGATGCTCGCCCGGATCAACAAGCTCATCGAGGACGTCCTGCGCGACCCGTTCACCGGGATCGGCAAGCCCGAGCCGCTGAAGTACCACCTGCCCGGCGCCTGGTCGCGGCGGATCGACGACGAGCACCGCCTCGTCTACTTGGTGACGGACCGGGAGATCATCGTTCTGGCCGCCCGCTACCACTACTGATGGCCGGCGTCGAGTTCGAGTCACCGTGCTGATTCTGTGCTGACTTGGGTCGCCGGGATCAGCATCTTCGCAGGTCACAGCCGCATGGTGAGCATTCCGCTTCAACGTCTGACCGGCCGTCATGCCCGAAGGGGCCGGACTCCCACGGGAGTCCGGCCCCTTCGGGGTGGTCCGGGCGGCTCAGTTCTCGTAGTGGTAGCGGCACTGGGCGATCAGGACCGCGTCGTCGGTGACCTTGTAGATCAAGCGGTGCTCGTCATTGATCCGGCGTGACCAGTAGCCCTGGAACCCGTGCTTGAGCGGTTCCGGTTTGCCGATCCCCTCGTTGCCGTTGCGCGCGACATCGGCGATGAGTGTGTTGATCCGCTTGAGGGTCCTGCGGTCCTGGGTCTGCCACCACAGGTAGTCCTCCCAGGCCCGGGAGGCGAAGGTGATCTTCACTCCGGGTCCGCCAGCTCCCGCACGGTCCCTCCACCGCTCTCCAGCTCCTCGATGGAGGCCAGCAGGCGGCGGGCGTTCGCGGGGCTGCGCAGGAGGTAGGCGGTCTCCTTGAGGGACTGGTAGTCCTCCAGCGAGACGATGACCACCGGTTCGCGCCCGGCGCGGGTGATCACTATCTCCTCGCGGTCGTCCGTGACCGCGTTGAGCACCTCGGCGTAGTGTGCGCGGGACTCCGAGTAGGTCATCGTCTTCATGGCTCGACTCCCCTTCGATAGGTACAAGAAACTGTACGCCCGTGCTCGGTGCGGCGACAAGCCGCGGATCCGCCGTCCGGGTCGGTGGTCAGGGGTGGACGGTGAGGGTGAGGGTGCCGTCGGGGGACGGGGTGACGGTGACGGCGGTGAGGGTGGGCGCGAGGGCGTCCGGGTGGTGGGCGGCGGCGCGGGGGCCGATGCCGATGACGCGCATGCCGGCGGCGCGGGCGGCGGCGATGCCGGCGCCGGAGTCCTCGAAGGCCACGCAGTCGGCGGGGGCGAAGCCGAGGGCGGCGGCGCCCTTGAGGAAGCCCTCGGGGTCGGGCTTGCTGGCGCCGACGGACTCGGCGGTGACCAGGACGGGCGGCATCGGCAGGCCGGCGGCGTCCATCCGGACCCGGGCGAGCGGGAGGTCGGCCGAGGTGACCAGGGCGTGCGGCAGGCCGGCCAGCGAGGCGAGGAAGGCGTCGGCGCCCGCGACCTGGACGACGCCCTCGGTGTCGGCCCGCTCCTCGGCGAGCATCAGCTCGTTCTCCGCGAGGTTCTCCTCGACGGGGCGGTGCGGCAGCAGTTCGGCCATGGTCGCGTGGCCCTGGCGGCCGTGGACGACGGTGAGCGCCGCTACGGGGTCGAGGCCGTGCCGCTCGGCCCAGCGGGTCCAGCAGCGCTCGACCACGGCGTCGGAGTTGACCAGGGTGCCGTCCATGTCGAGGAGGAAGGCGCGGGTGGTGAACCGGACGGGGGTGGCGGTCATGGGGCGGCTCCTGGAGGCGGGGTGGAGAGGTGAGCTCTTTGTTCCTTGATGATACAAAAGATCACGGGAGCAGGTGGGCGTTGACCGCCCGGGCCTCCTCGGCCAGCTCCGGCAGCTCCACCACCTCGACCCCGGCCGCCTCCAGCAGTGCGGTGCCCTGGCAGTCGGTGACGAAGAGGTCCGGCTCGCGCCAGGCGACCACGACCCGGGGCACGCCCGCCGCGATGAGCAGCCGGGCGCACGGCACCGGGCGGGAGGCGCGCTGCCCGCAGGGCTCCAGGCTGCTGTAGACGGTCGCCCCGCGCAGCCGGGGGTCGCCCGCCGGGAGCTTGGCCAGGGCCGCCTCCTCGGCATGGTCGTGCGCGTCCGCCTCCCGGCTGTAGCCCTCCGCCAGCACCTCGCCGTCGGCGCCGACGACCACCGCCCCGACCGAGAAGGCCGTCCCCGAGGGCGGGCAGCGGCGGGAGAGTTCGACGGCCCGGCGCAGGTGGTCGAGGTCGGTGGCGGCGGGGTGGGTCACGGCGCGGGCTCCTTCGGGGCGTACCTGAGCAGGACGACGTCGCCCACCGTACGTGCCTCCAGCAGCCGCATCCGCCGGGTCGGGCCGCCGGGGAACACGGCCGGGCCGACGAACCGCGGCGCTGCGGGCTGGCCGACCAGCAGCGGGGCGACGGCCAGCTGGAGCTCGTCCGCCAGGCCCTGGGCGAGGAACTGGGTGTGCACCCCGCTGCCGCCCTCGACCATCAGCCGGCGCACCCCGCGCGCGCCCAGGTCGTCCAGCACCGCGCCGGGGTCGACCGAGTCGCCGAGCGCGACCACCTCGGCCAGCCCGTCGAGCCGGGGCCGCAGCACCGCCGCCCCGGCCGCGGTGGTGTAGGCGAGCTTCGCGCCGCCGGTGTGCCAGAACCGCAGGTCGGCGCCGAGGGCGCCGCTCGCGCTGAGCGTCACCTTCAGCGGGTGCTCCGGCCGCCCGGCGGCCGCCCGGGCGGCCCGTCGCGCGGGGTCGTTGACCAGCAGGCGCGGGTTGTCGGCGCGCAGGGTGTTGCCGCCGACCAGGATCGCGTCGGCGGCCGCCCGCTCCTGGTCGACCCGGTCGAAGTCGGCGGCGCCGGAGAGCAGCAGACGGTCGGGGGAGGCGTCGTCGAGGTGGCCGTCGAGGGAGACGGCGGCGCTCAGCAGGACGAAGGGGCGCTGGCCGGGGCCGGGCATGGGCGGACCGTTCTGTCGGGACCGTTCGGGACCGCTCGGGACCGCTCGGGGCGGTTCGGTCGGGCGCCTCCACGGTACGGCCGCCGGTGCCGGCGGGGCCGCCCTCCGATCGCTATGTGAGACGGTTCTTCTCGCCATGCGGGATGGAGCGTAGCGTCGGGGCATCGCGGAAACGGAAACGCCGACCACGTCTCAGGGGGGACCCCATGCCCGGACCGCAGCCTGCCGCCGCCTACACCCACGGCCACCAGGAGGCCGTGCTGCGCTCGCACCGCTCCCGTACCGCCGCCGACTCGGCCGGCTACCTGCTGGCCGAACTGCGGCCCGGCCAGGCGCTGTTGGACGTCGGCTGCGGCCCGGGCACGATCACCGCCGACCTGGCCGAGCTGGTCGGCCCCACCGGGCGGGTGGTGGCCGTGGACGCCTCCGCCGAGGTGCTGGAGCAGGCCGCCGAGTACGTCGCCGGGCGCGGTCTGGGCAATGTCGTGTTCGAACTGGCCGACGTGCACCGACTGCCGTACCGGGACGGCGAGTTCGACGTGGTGCACGCCCACCAGGTGCTGCAGCACGTGGCCGATCCGGTGGCCGCGCTGCGCGAGATGGGCCGGGTGACGGCGCCCGGCGGGCTGGTCGCCGCCCGGGACGTCGACTACGCCACGATGACCTGGTTCCCGCAGGCGCCGGCGCTGGACCGCTGGCTGGAGCTCTACCGGCGGACCGCCCGGGCCAACGGCGGCGAACCGGACGCCGGACGGCGACTGCTGTCCTGGGCCCGGGCGGTCGGTCTGACCGACGTCACCGCGAGCACCGGCACCTGGACGTTCGCGACGCCCGAGCGGCGCGCGTGGTGGGCCGGGATGTGGGCGGACCGGGTGACCGGGACGGCCTTCGGCCGGACGGCGGTGGAACGGGGCTTCGCGGAGCCCGCCGAGCTGGAACGGATCGCGGCCGGCTGGCGGGAGTGGAGCGCCGCCGGCGACGGCTGGTTCTCGATGATCCACGGCGAGATCCTGGCCCGGGTCGGGGCGGAACGGCCGGGGCCGTCATGACGGAGCGGCCGGGGCGGTAACGGCGGGGCGGCCGTTCGGAAAGATCAGGTAAAGTCGCGCGACCGTTCAGCTCGGGCCCGTCCGGCCCGGGCGGCGGTGTCGAGAGCCGAAACGCCGAGTCGAGGCCCGCCCCGGCGGGCCGGGGGAGTCCACGTGTCCGAGCCTGAGTCCGCGCCGCCCGCCGCTCCTGGGCCGGACCCGCGGGTGGACTTCCGCAAGGACCCGGGGCCCGCCGAGGAACAGGCCGCGGCCGCGCGGCAGCCGGGCCCGGCGGAGGCCGGTCCGGCCGACCCCTGGGCCCCGCCCGTCGAGGCCGGCCCCCCGTCCCCGCCGGCCCCGTCCCCGTCGGCCCCGCCCCAGCCGCCGCCCCCGCCGCTGCCCGCCGGCGGCTGGGCCTCGGTGCCGCCCTCCGCCGAGTCCGGCCTGCGGCCCGGCCACCCCCACGCCCACCCCCAACCCCAACCCCACCCCCAGCCGGGCTCGCCCGCGCAGCCGTACCCGCACCCCTACCCGCCGTACGTCCTCGACCCGTACGCCCCCCGGCCGGAGCCGCGCACCAACGGCTTCGCCGTCGGCTCGCTGGCGACCGCGCTGAGCCTGCTCTCGCCGGTGGCCCTGGTGTTCGGGATCCTCGCGCTGGTCCAGATCAAGCGCACCGGTCAGCGCGGCCGCGGCATGGCGGTCACCGGCCTGGTGCTCGGGGTGGCGGGCACCCTGCTGCTGTCGCTCGCGCTGGGCGCTGGGGACTTCGGCCCCGCGCGGAACGGACGGGGCGACCGGTACGCCGCCAAGCCGCCCGCCGGGTCGGTCCGCTGGTCGGCGTTGAAGGCGGGGGACTGCTACCTCTCCTCCGGGACGAGCGGGCAGCCGGACGAGAACGGCGACGAGACGGTGTACTGGGTGCGCCGGGTGGCCTGCGCGGAGCGGCACAACGGCGAGGTGGCCGGCACCGTGAAGGTCCCGGAGAGCAGCGGGGCCTACCCGGGCGCGACGGTCGTCCGCGAGCGGGCCGCCGCCCTGTGCCGCAGGGTGCTCGACGACTACGCGCTGGACCAGTGGGCCGTGCCGGACGGCATGGACGACGTCTACCTCTACCCGAGCGCGGGCAACTGGGCGGCCGGTGAACGGTACGTCACCTGCGGCTTCGAGGACCCGGACGACCAGCACCTGGGGACGGTCCGCACCGACCGCCGCAGTCTGACCTCCGTCCAGCTGGCCTACCTGGAGGCCGTCCGGGGCTTCAACGCGGCCTACCTGGACACCCCGAAGCAGGACGTGGCGGTCGCCGAGGCCGAGTACCGGTCCTGGGCCCGCCGGATGGCCGCCGCCTCCCGGGCCGAGGCCGCCGCGCTGCGCAAGCCGACGGCGGAGTGGCCGACCGACGTCCAGGCGAAGATGGACAAGCTGGCCGAGACCCAGTCCCAGGCGGCCGTCGCCTGGGACGCCACGGCCTCCGGCAGCGACGTGGCGGGCGACCTGCGCCGGGCCCGGGCGCTGGTCGCCAGGACGGTGCCGGTCAGCGTGGACATCCGGCGCTCGCTCGGCCTGTCCACCGGCGAGCAGGTGCCCGACCTCCGGGTCTGAGCCCGCCCGCCCCGAGAGGGCGGGGCCGGTCGCCGGGTTACTCGGCGTTAACCCCGCCCGTACCTGCCGGTAGCGCGGGAGCCGTAGGGTCACCCGGGTGTCCCCGGCCCGACCCCCACGCCGGCCGGGGACACCGCGCCGGGCCCGAACCCAGGCCCGAGCCCGAACCGGGCCCCACCCGCTACCCTCCCGCCATGGGCACCTTTCGGGTGATGCGGCAGGACGACAACGGCAACCGCTTCCTGGTCGCCGGGAACCTGGCCGAGGCCGAGGCGCACCGCCTGGCGGCCGAGTTCGAGGCGCGCGGCCACAAGCAGCTGTACTGGGTCGAGGCCCAGGCCCAGGACCCGGCCCCGTAGGGTCGGGGGCATGGAACAGGCCGGTGAGACCACTGTCGGAACCCCGCCGAGGATCGTCGTCGGCGGGGTGCTGATCCGCGGCGGCCGGGTGCTCGCCGCCCGCCGCAACGCGCCCGCGTCGGTCGCCGGCCGCTGGGAGTTCCCCGGTGGCAAGGCCGAGCCCGGCGAGACCGAGGCGCAGGCGCTGGAGCGCGAGCTGCTGGAGGAGCTGGGCGTACGGGCGAGGGCGCTGCGGCGGCTGTCCGGCGGGTGGGCCGTGCGGCCGGGGCTGGAGCTGCGCTTCTGGGCCGCCGAGCTGCTGTCCGGTGAGCCGAGCGCGCTGGAGGACCACGACGAGCTGCGCTGGCTGGGCCCGGCCGAGCTGGATTCGGTGGACTGGATCGGGCACGACCGCGAGGTCCTGCCGCAGGTCGCCGAGCTGCTCGCGGTGGCGGGCGACGCGCAAGCCGCCGGATAGGTCAATCGGACAAGACGACCCGGCGGCCGGGATAGCCTGGGTTCTGCTGGGTATGTCGCCTTTCGACACCATTCGTCACCATCGGTGAGCCGCCCCAGCCGGCGACGCCGATCCCGACCAGAGCCGGAGGCCCCGTCGGTGTCGACAACCGGGAACGGCGGCGGGGGAGCGCGCCGGGCAGGCACCGCGGGAGGCGCCGCCGCCCGCGCCCGGCTGCGCCGCGCCGCCCCCGCGGCCGCCCCGCAGCCGCCGTCGTCCGGCCGCCGCCGCCGCGGCTCCGACGTCCCCGGCAGTGCCCGGCCGGTCCAGCCGGCGCCGACCCTGGCCGTCCCCGAGCCCGGCGTCCGGCCCGCCCTGCGCGGCCGCCCCGGCCGGCCGTTCCCCGGCGGCCCGGCGGACGCCCGGCAGGGCCTGGCCGCGCCGCCCGGGGGCAGCCTGCTGGACATGCTCAAGGTCGCCATCGCGATCCTGGACACCGCGGGCCGGGTGGTGCTGTGGAGCCCGGCCGCCGAGGAGCTGCTCGGCTGGCCGAGCGAGCTGCTGGTCGGCCGCCGGATCGACGAGCTGATCCCGGACCAGGAGCAGGTCGCCCGGATCCGGACCGCGGTCCAGGACACCCTGCGGCACGGCCGCTGGGCGGGCAACGCCGAACTGCGCGACCGGGACGGCGTGCCGGTCGCCGTGGACGCCCGGATCTCCCTGCTGGTGGACGGCGACGGCACCCCGTTCCTCCAGGTCAACCTGGCCGAGGCGGCCGCCGTACGGGCCGTCGAGCGGGACCTCGCGGTGCGCGACGCGCTGTTCGAGCAGTCCCCGCTGGGCATCGCCATCCTGGACACCGACCTGCGCTACACCGCTGTCAACCAGACCCTGGCCGAGATGAACGGCGTCGCCCTGGAGGACCACGTCGGCCGTACCACCGGCGAGACCCTGCCCGAGCGGGCCGCCGACGAGATCACCGCGATCCAGCGCCAGGTGCTGGCCACCGGCGAGCCGGTCATCGACGTCACCCTCGCCTCCCCGGTCACCACCCGGGCCGGCTACCGCTCGATCTCCTACAGCCGGATGACCGACCGGGCCGGCCGGGTGCTCGGCATCTCCGGCACCGTCATGGATGTGACGGAGCGTTACCGGGCGGTGGCCAAGGTCGAACACGCCCGGCGGCGGCTCTCGCTGCTCAACGAGTTCGGCTCCCGGGTCGGAGACCTGCTCGACGCCGCCCGGATCGCCCAGGAACTGGCCAACTCGGTGGTGCCCCGGCTGACCGACCACTCCGCGGTGATCCTGCTCCAGGCCGTCGCGCACGGTGACGACCTGCCCCGGCACGGCCACGACCGGCGCACCTCGCTGCTCCAGCTCGGCACCGCCTCCGTCCAGGACGGCCCCGAGGTCGAGGTGATGCTCCGGCGCGGCGCCCGGATCACCTTCGCCGAGGACTCCGCCTGCGGCCGGGTGCTGCGCACCGGGGTGCCCGAACTGCTGTCCGGCGCCGACCAGCTGGACGACGTCACCTATCCCGGCGACCCCAAGATGCAGGCCGCCCACGACCTGGGCGTGCACTCGATGCTGGTGGTCCCGCTGCGCGCCCGCGGCATCGTGATCGGCCTGCTGCTGGTCAGCCGGGCCGGCTACCGCGAGGGCTTCGACCGGGACGACCTCGCCTTCACCGTCGAACTCGCCGACCGGGCCGGCAGCTCGCTGGACAACGCCCGGCTGTACGCCCGCGAGCGCACCGCCGCGCTCACCCTCCAGCGCACCCTGCTCCCGCAGCAGGTCCCCCAGCCCACCGGCGTCGAGGTCGCCTACCGGTACGTGCCCGGCAGCAGCGGCACCGAGGTCGGCGGCGACTGGTTCGACGTCATCCCGCTGCCCGGCGACCGGACCGCGCTGGTGGTCGGCGACGTGATGGGCCACGGCCTGCGGGCCGCCGCCACGATGGGCCGGCTGCGCACCGCCGTCCGGGTGCTGGCCGCCCTCGACCTGCCGCCGGACGTCCTGCTGCGGCACGTCCACGAGCTGGCCGACGACCTCGCCCAGGGCCCGGACGAGGCGCTGCTCGCCACCTGCGTCTACGCCGTCTTCGACCCGGGCACGGCGAAGCTGACGGTGGCCAAGGCCGGGCACATCCCGCCGGTGCTGGTGGTGCCGGGCGAGGAGGCGGTGGAGCCGACCCGCACCGGTGGCCCGCTGCGCGGCGGCGCCGGGCGGATCCTCGACCTGCCCTCCGGCGCCCCGCTCGGCGTGGGCGGGGTTCCGTTCGAATCGGTCGAACTGAAGATCCCCGAGGGCAGCCTGCTCGCGCTCTGCACCGACGGCCTGGTGGAGTCCCGGGACAAGGACCTCGACGTCGGCCTGGGCCGGCTGGTCACCGTGCTCCAGGAGCCGCACGCCTCCATCCAGGCCGCCTGCGAGGCGGTGCTGGACACCATGGAGCAGGGCCGCGAGCCGGACGACGTCGCCCTGCTGCTGGCCCGGCTCGGGCACGGCCAGGCCGGCACCCCGACGGCCGGCTGGACGCTGCCCGCCGAGCCGACCGCCGTCTCCCGGGCCCGTCGGCTGGTCCGCGCCGCGCTCGCCGAGTGGGGCGTCGAGGACCTCACCGACACCGCGGAGCTGCTGGTCAGCGAGCTGGTCACGAACGCCGTCCGGTACGCCAGCGCCCCGATCGGGGTCCGGCTCACCCTCGGCGAGACCCTGCTGGTCGAGATCTCCGACCCGCTGCCGGACCCGCCCCGGGAGCGCCACGCGGCCGAGGCCGACGAGGGCGGCCGGGGCCTGGAGCTGGTGCACCGGCTCGCGCTGCACTGGGGTGCCCGGGCCGAGGGGATCGGCAAGGTGGTCTGGTTCGAGCTGGCACTGCCGGGTAGTGACACCGGCGAGGAGTGACGCGAGTAGAGCGTCCGGACCGTCAGGAGAACCGTGCTGCATATGCCAACGGGCGCTCAGGGGGAGCGCGCGCTCCGGAAGGGGGCGCGGGCGTGGCATTGTGGTTGCGCGGGCGGTAGGACAAAAACCTTCGCCCGATCTGATGTTGTGATGTTGAGGGCGTGTGAACGTACCCCTCGATGATGAATACTCGGTCTTCTCGACATCCGGACGGTCGCGGGTTGGAGGGGTCGGTCCGTTGAACAGCACTCCGGCGCGGAACGCGCCGAGCAGCAGCGGTCATGCCGCTGTGCCCGGGCAGGCCGGTTCCCCGCACCTGCCCGTACCGGCGCCGCCGCCGGCCCACGCCGCCGCCGGCCCGGGCCGCGAGGACCGCGCCGCGGCCCACCCGGCGGCCGAACCCCGGCCCTGGGGCGCCGGGGACCCGGGCTCGATCTACGACTACATCCGGGTCGCCACCTTCGCGATCGGCCCCGACGGCCGGATCAGCCAGTGGAGCGAGCGCGCCGCCGAGTTCTTCGGCGTCCCCGCCGCCGAGGCCGTGGGCGCCGACCCGATCAGCACCTTCGTCCCCCGCGAACTCTGGCGCCGCGGCCGCGCCCGGCTGGAGCGCACCCTGGCCGGCGAGGAGTGGGTCGGCACCACCCCCTACCGGGACGCCGCCGGCGGCGAGGGGCTCGCCGAGCTCTACCTGATGCCCGACAGCGCCCTGCCCACCGCGGGCGCCACCTGTCTGGCGGTCGACCTCGGCCGGCTGCGCCGGATCGAGACCGACCTCGCCGCCTCCGAAGCCGTCTTCGGGCAGACGCCCACCGGCTTCGTGCTCTTCGACGACCGGCTGCGGCTGCAGCGGGTCAACGACGCCTTCGCCTCCGGAATGGGCCTCGTCCCCACCGACCTGGAGGGCCTCACCCCGCACGACCTCTTCCCGCCGTCCGAGGCCGACCGGCTCAGTGCCGCCCTGCGCAAGGTCCTCGCCACCGGGGAGCCCGTCTTCGACCTGCGCTTCCACAGCGCCGTCCCGACCCGCGAGGGCAACCGGCTCTGGGCCGTCTCGCTGTACCGGCTCAACGGCTCGGCCGGTCAGCCGATGGGCGTGGCCGGACAGGTCTCCGACGTCACCAGCCGGCACGTCGCCGAGCGCGAGGCCGACGGCGTGCGCCGCAACCTCGCCCTGCTCAACGAGGCCAGCGCGCACATCGGCTCCACCCTCGACCTGGAGACCACCGCCAAGGAACTCCTGGACGTGGTCGTCCCGCCGTTCTGCGACCTCGCCACCGTCGACCTGTACACCGCGCTGCTCTCCGGCGAGACCGTCCCCAGCGCCGGCCGCCTCGGCGACACCGTGCTCACCGACGGCAGCGGCGAACTGCGCCGGGTCGCCGTCTCCAGCGTCATCGGCGGCGCCTCCTCGGTGCTCGGCTCGGTCACCGGCCTGCCGATCGCCGAAGCCGGCGGCACCCTCTGCTACCCGCGCCGCTCCCCGCACGCCCGGGCGCTGCGCACCGGCCGCAGCGTCGTCCCCGAGCCCGGCCGCGACCCGCTGCTGCGTTCCACCCTGATCGTCCCGCTGGTCGCCCGCGACCAGGTGCTGGGCCTCGTCCAGCTCTCCCGGGCGATCGGCAGCGAGCCCTTCGACGCCCGCGACGTGGCGATCGCCGAGGAGCTGGTGGCCCGCGCCGCCGTCTGCATCGACAACGCCCGGCTCTACCGCCGCGAGCACGAGCGGGCGCTGATCCTCCAGCGCAGCCTGCTGCCCCCGGGCAACCCGGCCGCCAGCGGCCTGGAGATCGCCTGCCGCTACCTGCCCAGCAACAACAACACCGAGGTCGGCGGCGACTGGTTCGACGTCATCCCGCTGCCCGGCAACCGCACCGCCCTGGTCATCGGCGACGTGATGGGCCGCGGTCTGCGCGCCGCCGTCGCGATGGGCCAACTGCGCACCGCGGTACGGACCCTGGCCATGCTCGACCTCGACCCGGCCGAGGTGCTCGGCGCGCTGGACGAGATCGCCCGCGGCCTCGGCGACGACTCCGTCCCGGCCGGGCCGCCCACCCAGTACGGCCGGCTCACCTCGACGGCCGACGAGGAGGCCCGCGAGGTCTACCTGGCCACCTGCGTGTACGCGGTGTACGACGCCGTCACCCGCCGCTGCGTGTTCGCCAACGCCGGCCACCTGCCGCCCGTGCTGCTCAGCCCGGGCGAGCCCGCCCGGATGCTCGACGTGCCGCCCGGCCTGCCGCTCGGCGTCGGCGGCGAGCCCTTCGAGGAGGTCGAGCTGACCCTCCCGGACGGCGCCTTGCTCGGGCTCTACACCGACGGCCTGGTGGAGAGCCGCAAGCACCAGCTGGACGAGGGCCTGCGCGCCTTCCGGGCCGCGCTCAGCGACCGCGGCAAGGGCCTGGAGGACCTCTGCGACCACGTCCTCGGCGAGCTCGACCCGCACCACGGCGAGGACGACATCGCCCTGCTGATGGCCAAGGTGCACGCCTTCCCCGAGGACGCGGTCGGCAACTGGTTCCTGCCGCCCGAGCCGACCTCCGTCGCCAAGGCCCGTGAACTGGCCTGCAGTTGGCTGCTCGCCCGGGGACTGGACGAGCTGGTCGACACCACCGAGCTGCTGGTCAGCGAGCTGGTGACGAACGCGCTCAAGCACGGCCGGGGCGAGATCCGGCTGCGGCTGCTGCGCGAGCGCAGCATGGTCTGCGAGGTCTGGGACGACGGCTACGCCCAGCCCCGGCAGCGGCGCGCCCAGGAGACCGACGAGGGCGGGCGCGGCCTGCAGCTGGTCAGCCTGCTGGCCGAGCGCTGGGGCAGCCGGCGCACGCCCAAGGGCAAGATCGTCTGGTTCGAGCTGGGGCTGTAGCGCCCGGCGGGGCTGGGCCGTACGGGTGCAGTCGCCCGGCGGCCCGCCGTGTCGGCGCGGGCCGGGCGGGGCGGGCGGCGTTCGATGGCCGCCATGCGCGTCCGCCAGCTCACCGCCGCAGCCGCCGCACTGCTGCTCGCCGCCGGGCTCGGCGGCTGCTCCGACGACCGGGGCCGCGGCCCCTCGCCCGCACCGGCCCGGGCCGAGCCCACCGCCACCACCGGGGACGTCCGCGCCGCCGAGCGCGGCGCCGTCCGGGACGGCGGCACGCTGCGCTGGGCGCTGGACGGCGTCCCGGCCACGCTCAACGTCTACCAGCGCGGGGCCGGCGCCGACTCGGCGCTGCTCGCGCACGCGCTGTACCCCTCGCTGTTCCGGCCCGACGAGCGCGGGCGGCTCGTCCCGGACCCGGACTACCTGGTGGGTGCCGAGTCCACCCCGCCCGGGCAGCAGCCGCAGGTGGTCACCTACCGGCTCAACCCGCACGCCGTCTGGACCGACGGCACCCCGCTGTCGGCCGCCGACCTCGGTGCCCAGCGGGCCGCCCTGTCCGGCTTGGACCCGGCCTACCGGGGCGGGCCGGCGGCCGGGTACGAGGCCGTGGACTCGGTCGCCGAGGGCGCCGACCCGCACGAGGTCAAGGTGACCTTCCGGCGGCCGTACGCCGAGTGGCGGGCCCTGTTCGGGCCGCTCTACCCGGCCGCCGAGACGGCCACGCCGGCCGCCTTCAACCGGGCGCTGACCGGCACCGGCCACCTGAGCGCCGGGCCGTACGCGCTCACCCGGTACGACGAGGACGGCGGGAGGGTCACCGTGGAGCGCAACCCGCTCTGGTGGGGGGAGCGGCCGAAGACCGACCGGATCGACTTCCTGGCCACGCCGCCCGAGCGGCGGCTGGACGCGCTGGACCAGGGCCGGCTGGACGTCGCCCCGCTCACCGCCGCGGTGGACCGGGCGGTGCCGCCGCCCGCGCCGTCGCCCGCACCGTCGTCCCCGGCCCCGTCCAAGGGCGGCTCCGCGGCCGCCGCCCCGCCCGAGGCGGTGCCCGAGGCGGTGCCCGAGGCGGCGGCGTCGGCGCTGCGGCGGGCCGAGTCGCTGCCCGGGGTCACCGTGCACCGGGCGGCCGCCCCCTCGCTCACCCAGCTCACCCTCAACGCCACCCGCGGCCCGCTCGGCGACCCGGCCCTGCGGCGGGCGGTGGCCCGGGCGGTGGACCGGCGGTCGATCGCCGAGGCCGCGCTGGCCCCGCTCGGCCTGCCCGGCGCCCCGCTCGGCAGCCACCTGCTCGCCGGCGACCAGGAGGGCTACCGGGACGACAGCGCCGCGATCGGACCGGCCGACGCCGCGACGCTGCTGGACGAGGCCGGCTGGAAGCTGTTGAACGGGAGCACCCGGACCAAGGACGGCAAGGAGCTCGTCCTCACCCTGCTCGTCCCGGCCGGCTCCGCGACCGCCCGGCGCACCGCCGACGCGCTCACCGCGGACCTCGACGGGTTCGGCATCGCGGTGAGGACGCTGACCGCGCCCGCCGACACCTTCGTCCCGGAGCAGCTGGCCGACGGCGACTACGACCTCGCGCTGTTCTCCTGGCCGGTCGGCCCCAGCCCGGCGGTGGAGCAGCGCGCCGCGTACGCCAAGCCCCGGCCGGACGCCGACGGCGCGCTCGAGTCCGGCGGCAACTACGGCCGCAGCGGCACCGAGGAGATCGACCGGCTGTTCGACCGGGCGGTCACCGAACTCGACCCGGCGGCCCGGCTGGACCTGTTGCAGGAGGCGGACGTCCGGATCTGGCAGCTCGGGCACTCCGTCCCGCTCTACCAGCGGCCGGAGCTGGTGGGGGTGCGGACCGGCGTGGCCGGGGCGGGGGCCTTCGGCTTCGGCTGGCCGCGCTTCCAGGACGTGGGCCGGAGCCGGTAGCGGGGCCGTGCTGCCGGGCCACCGGAGCGCGAACGGGGGAGTGTCGGAAGGCGACCGCGGGGTGACGGGGACGTGACTCCTCTGTGATCTTGATCCCGCCCGACCTGCTCGTTTCTGCCGCCTTGGGCGGTTCCCCGTACCATAGGGAAAAGCCGAGGCATGTCCAGATGCCCGGCGGGTGGACCGGTAGTAGCAGGCGGAACGGGTGGCGCGGCCGAAGGGCCGCCGGTGCGCGTCTCGCGGCCGGGCCCGCCGTAACCCACGATTCCGGGAGAATCCGCAAGGCATGCCCACGCGCAACGACATCCGTAACGTCGCCATCGTCGCCCACGTCGACCACGGCAAGACCACGCTGGTCGACGCCATGCTCAAGCAGGCCGGCGCCTTCGCGGCCCACCAGCACCTCGATGACCGCATGATGGACTCGAACGACCTGGAGCGCGAGAAGGGCATCACCATTCTCGCGAAGAACACCGCCGTCAAGTACCACCCCAAGGAGGGTGGCGCGCCGGTCACGATCAACATCATCGACACCCCGGGCCACGCCGACTTCGGTGGCGAGGTCGAGCGCGGCCTGTCGATGGTCGACGCGGTCGTGCTGCTGGTCGACGCCTCCGAGGGTCCGCTGCCGCAGACCCGCTTCGTGCTGCGCAAGGCGCTGACGGCCAAGCTGCCGGTCATCCTGTGCATCAACAAGACCGACCGTGCGGACTCCCGGATCGACGAGGTCATCAACGAGACCTACGACCTGTTCCTGGACCTCGACGCCACCGAGGACCAGATCGAGTTCCCGATCGTCTACGCCTGTGCGCGTGACGGCGTCGCCTCGATGACCAAGCCGGAGAACGGCACCGTGCCGGCCGACAGCGACTCGCTGGAGCCGTTCTTCTCCACCATCCTGGCGCACGTCCCGGCCCCGACCTACGACGAGGAGGCACCGCTCCAGGCGCACGTCACCAACCTGGACGCCGACAACTTCCTCGGCCGTATCGCGCTCTGCCGCGTCGAGCAGGGCGAGCTGCGCAAGGGCCAGCAGGTCGCGTGGATGAAGCGCGACGGCTCGGTCCAGCAGGTCAAGATCACCGAGCTGCTGATGACCGAGGCGCTCACCCGCAAGCCGGCCGAGGTGGCCGGCCCCGGCGACATCTGCGCCGTCGCGGGCATCCCGGAGATCATGATCGGTGAGACCCTGGCCGACCTGGAGAACCCGGTCGCGCTGCCGCTCATCACGGTGGACGAGCCGGCCATCTCGATGGTCATCGGCACCAACACCTCGCCGCTGGTCGGCAAGGGCGGCAAGGGCCACAAGGTCACCGCCCGCATGGTGAAGGACCGCCTGGACCGCGAGCTGATCGGTAACGTCTCGCTCCGCGTGCTGCCGACCGAGCGTCCGGACGCCTGGGAGGTCCAGGGCCGTGGCGAGCTGGCGCTGGCCATCCTCGTCGAGACCATGCGCCGGGAGCTGTTCGAGCTGACCGTCGGCAAGCCGCAGGTCGTCACCAAGGTCATCAACGGCAAGACCCACGAGCCGGTCGAGCGGATGACCATCGACAGCCCCGAGGAGTACCTCGGCGCGATCACCCAGCTGATGGCGACCCGCAAGGGCCGCATGGAGACCATGACGAACCACGGCTCCGGCTGGGTCCGCATGGAGTTCATCGTCCCGTCGCGCGGCCTGATCGGCTTCCGGACCCAGTTCCTGACCGACACCCGCGGCACGGGTATCGCGCACAGCATCTTCGAGGGCCACGAGCCGTGGTTCGGCGAGCTGCGGATGCGCAACAACGGTTCGCTGGTGGCGGACCGCGCGGGCGTCGTGACGCCGTTCGCGATGATGGGCATCCAGGAGCGCGGCACGCTGTTCGTCGAGCCCACCACCGAGGTGTACGAGGGCATGATCGTCGGCGAGAACTCGCGCCAGGACGACATGGACATCAACATCACCAAGGAGAAGAAGCTCACCAACATGCGTGCGGCCTCCTCCGACACCACCGAGAACCTGGTGCCGCCGCGCAAGCTCTCGCTGGAGCAGTCGCTGGAGTTCTGCCGCGAGGACGAGTGCATCGAGGTGACCCCGGAGACGGTTCGCATCCGTAAGGTCGTGCTGGACCAGAAGGACCGCGGACGTAGCGCCTCGCGCGCCAAGAAGGCGTGATCCGGACGGCTTGAGCGGCCTTTGGCCGGAATGCTTCGCCCCCCTTTCCGATGGAGAGGGGGGCGAACTTTTTCAACTACTCCAAGTTGTCGGGGCCGCTATTAACGGAATAGCGCTCATCACACCCAGGTGTCCGCTGAGCGAACGTGACAGTTCGTCATCCGTGACGACTGTCCGTTTGGTGCCTGTCTGGCTATGTCTCATATGTCCGGTTTTCGAAACTTACCGACTGTTCATGTGACCTAATTGAGATCGTCACTGGTCACTTTCGTGTCCGTGCGTGACGGATAGTGGGTGCAGTCAGGCTCGGGTCAAGGGTGAACGCGCAGGGGTGCGCGCCGAAACCACGAGCGCGGACGGCATTGCGGGTCCGGTGAACACCGTTCCGCGTTGCCCTCCTCGTCGCAAACGTCGAATTCAGGAGGCACACCGATGCGTGGTGTGAGCCAGGCCAAGTGGGTTGTCGCAGCTGTTGCTGTCGCGCTCGCCGCGACTGCTTGTAGCAGCAGCGGCAGCAGCGACACCTCCGGGAGCTCGGACAGCGCCGCGGTCGACCCCTCGGGCACGTTCAGCTTCCAGAGCGCGGAGCCGCAGCGTCCGCTGCAGCCGGCCAACGCCATGGAGAACCAGGGCGGCCGTATCGTCAAGCAGCTGTTCACGGGCCTCGTCGACTACGACCCCGCGACCGGTGCTCTTCGCAACCAGGTGGCCGACAAGATCGAGACCACCGACGCCAAGAACTACACCGTCACGCTGAAGTCCGGCTGGACCTTCCACGACGGCACCCCGGTCACCTCGAAGTCCTTCGTGGACTCCTGGAACTGGTCCGCCAACCCGGCCAACAACCAGATCAACTCCGACTGGTTCTCGGACATCGTCGGCTACGACGCCGTCCACCCGGACAAGGGCGACCCGACCGCCAAGGAGATGGCCGGCCTCAAGGTCGTCGACGACACCCACTTCACCATCGAACTGGCCCAGCCCGTCTCGTACTTCACGTACAAGCTCGGCTACTCGGCCTTCTTCCCGCTCCCCACCGGGTTCTTCGCGGACCCGAAGGGCTTCGGCGAGAAGCCGGTCGGCAACGGCCCGTACCAGTTCGTGTCGTGGGAGCACAACAAGGCCATCACGCTCAAGGCCTACGACAAGTACAGCGGCACCAACAAGGCGAAGAACGGCGGGATCGTCTTCCGCAGCTACACCTCGCCCGAGGCCGCGTACAAGGACCTGATGTCCGACACCCTGGACGTGCTGGACCAGGTCGACTCGACCGACCTGCCCAAGTACAAGGACGACCTGGGCAAGCGCGCGATCGACCAGGCCCAGGGTGCGATCCAGAACATCTCCTTCGCGCTGTACAACGCGGACTGGTCCTCCATGGACAAGGACAAGGCCGCCAAGGTGCGCCAGGGCCTGTCGATGGCGATCGACCGCGACACCATCACCAAGACCGTGCTGAACAACAGCCGTCAGCCCGCCGACTCGTTCGTGGCGCCGGGCGTCATGGGCTACAAGGCCGGCGTCTGCGGCGACGCCTGCAAGTACGACCCGGCCAAGGCCAAGCAGCTCGTCACCGACAACGGTGGCGTTCCCGGCGGCAAGATCACCATCCTGTACAACTCCGACGGTGGCCACAAGGAGTGGGTGGACGCGGTCTGCAACTCGATCCGCCAGGCGACCGGCGTCGAGTGCCTCGGTGACCCGAAGCCGGACTTCAAGACCTCGCGTGACATCGTCACCAAGAAGCAGGTCCAGAGCATGATGCGGACCGGCTGGGTGCAGGACTACCCGCTGAACGCCAACTTCCTGCGGGACGTCTACGGCACCGGTGCCGCCGCGAACGACGCCGGCTACTCCAGCCCGGAGTTCGACAACCTGGCGAAGCAGGCCGACGCGGCCACCACGGTCGAGAAGACCGCCGAGCTCTACCAGCAGGCCGAGGCCGTTCTGGCCAAGGACATGCCGGCGATCCCGCTCTGGTACTACAAGACCAACTCGGGCTACTCGAACAACGTCCAGAACGTGAAGTTCAACTCCTTCGGCGACCCGGTCTACACCGACGTCGAGGTCAAGAAGAAGAAGTAATCGGTCGGCACCGCCTGACCCGGTGACAACGGCCGGTGCCCGTCCCATCCCCACAAGGGCGAGGACTGGCACCGGCCGTTGGCACGCCGACTTATCTCTTGCCGGGTTGACGGGCCCGGCAGAGCCATACATGGAGGCACGATGGGGCGCTTTGTCGCGAGGCGACTGCTCCAGATGATTCCGGTGTTCCTCGGAACGACCGCACTCATCTTTTTCATGGTGCACTTGCTGCCCGGTGACCCGCTGGCAGCACTGTGGGGCGACAAGGCGCCGGACCCGGTGCAGCTCGCGGCCCTGAAGCACCAGCAGCACCTGGACCAGCCGCTGGTCCAGCAGTACCTCTCCTACATGGGGGGCCTGCTCACCGGCGACTTCGGCACGGCACTGGACGGACGTCCGGTGCTCGACAAGATCACCGAGGCCCTTCCGGTCACGGTCCGGCTGGCGCTGTTCGCGTTCGCCATCGAGATCGTGGTCGGCATCGGCATCGGCCTGATCGCGGGCCTGCGCCGCGGCAAGATCTTCGACAAGGGTGCGCTGGTCTTCACCCTGCTGCTGATCTCGATCCCGGTCCCCGTGCTGGGCTTCCTGTTCCAGACGATCTTCGGCATCAACCTCAAGTGGGTCACGCCGACCGTCCAGCACAGCGACGACATCACCCAGCTGGTGCTGCCGGCCGTCGTGCTCGGCTCGCTGTCGCTGGCCTACGTCGCGCGCCTCACCCGTACCTCCATCGCCGAGAACATCAAGGCCGACTACGTCCGCACCGCGGTGGCCAAGGGCCTGCCGCGCCGGAAGGTCATCGGCACCCACCTGCTGCGCAACTCGCTGATCCCGGTGGTCACCTTCCTCGGCACCGACCTCGGCGCCCTGATGGGCGGCGCGATCGTCACCGAGGGCATCTTCAACGTCCAGGGTGTCGGCCACGCGCTCTACCAAGCGATCAACATGAAGGAGGGCGCGACCGTCTCCGGCTTCGTGGCCTTCCTGGTGATCGTCTACCTGGCCGCCGGCCTGATCGTCGACCTGCTTTACGCGGTCCTGGACCCGAGGATCCGGTATGCCTGACCTGACCGAGAAGAAGACGGCCGGGAAGATCCCGGCCCAGACCACCGTCGCGGCGGCCGCCAAGCCGGAGAAGGCGCGCAGCCTCGGCTCCGACGCCTGGCACGACCTCCGGCGCAAGCCGATCTTCGTGATCTCCGCGCTGCTGATCCTGCTGCTGATCGTGATCGCGATCGCCCCCGGGCTGTTCACCTCGGTGGACCCGCGCGCCGGCGACCTGCGCAACCACTTCCACACCCCGCCGGTCTACGACCACTTCTTCGAGGGTGACTGGTTCGGCTACGACGGCCAGGGCCGCAGCATCTACGCCCGCATCATCTACGGCGCCCGCGCCTCGGTCGTGGTCGGCATCTGCGTGACCCTCGGTACGACCATCCTCGGCGGCATCGCCGGCATGGTCGCCGGCTACTTCGGCGGCTGGGTCGACACGATCATCTCCCGCATCACCGACATCTTCTTCGGCATCCCGCTGCTGCTCGGCGCGCTGGTGATCCTGAACGCCTTCCCCACGCGCACCATCTGGAGCGTGGTCTTCGCCCTGATCGCCCTGGGCTGGACCCAGATGACCCGTGTCATGCGCGGTTCGGTGATCACGGTCAAGCAGTCGGACTTCGTGACGGCGGCCAAGGCGCTCGGCGCCAGCACCAGCCGGATCATGTTCCGGCACATCCTGCCGAACGCGATCGCCCCGGTGATCGTGGTCGCCACCATCTCCCTCGGCGGCTACATCGCCCTGGAGGCGACGCTGAGCTTCCTGGGCATCGGTCTGCAGGACCCGACCATCTCCTGGGGCATCGACATCTCGTCGGCCCAGAAGCTGATCCGTACGGCGCCGTTCGCGCTGTTCTTCCCGGCAGGCATGCTGAGCCTCACCGTGCTGGCCTTCATCATGCTCGGCGACGCGGTGCGCGACGCCCTCGACCCGAAGCTCCGCTGAGAGAAGAGGTGACGACCCGATGACCACCGTGATCGAGAACAACCAGAAGAGCGATCGTCTCGAAGTCGGAACCCCGCTCCTGGAGGTCAAGGACCTCCACGTGGAGTTCCACACCCGGGACGGCGTCGCCAAGGCCGTCAACGGCGTCAACTACTCCGTCGCGGCCGGCGAGACCCTCGCCGTCCTCGGCGAGTCCGGCTCCGGCAAGTCCGTGACGGCCCAGACCATCATGGGCATCCTGGACATGCCCCCGGGCAAGGTGACCCAGGGCGAGATCCTGTTCCGCGGCCGGGACATGCTCAAGATGAGCAACGAGGAGCGGCGCAAGATCCGCGGCCAGAAGATCGCGATGATCTTCCAGGACGCGCTCTCGGCGCTCAACCCGGTGCTCAGCGTGGGCTACCAGCTGGGCGAGATGTTCCGGGTGCACCAGGGCGCCTCCAAGTCCGAGGCCAAGGCCAAGGCCATCGAGCTGATGGACCGGGTGCGCATCCCCGCCGCCAAGCAGCGGGTGAACGACTACCCGCACCAGTTCTCCGGCGGCATGCGCCAGCGCATCATGATCGCCATGGCGCTGTCGATGCAGCCCGACCTGATCATCGCCGACGAGCCCACCACCGCCCTGGACGTCACCGTCCAGGCCCAGGTGATGGACCTGCTGGCGGAGCTCCAGGCCGAGTACAACATGGGCCTGATCCTGATCACCCACGACCTCGGCGTGGTCGCCGACGTCGCGGACAAGATCGCCGTGATGTACGCGGGCCGGATCGTCGAGACCGCCCCGGTGCACGAGCTGTACGCGAACCCCGCGCACCCGTACACCAAGGGCCTGCTGCGCTCGATCCCGCGCCTGGACCAGAAGGGCCAGGAGCTGTACGCGATCAAGGGCCTGCCCCCGAACCTGCTCAAGGTTCCGGCCGGCTGCGCGTTCAACCCCCGCTGCGACGTCGCCACCGACCTGTGCCGCACGGAGGTCCCGCTGCTGCACCACGTGACCGACGAGGACGGCACGGAGATCACCGGCCGCCGCAGCGCGTGCCACCTCTGGAAGGAGACCCTCCATGGCTGAGAACATCCTGGAGGTCAAGGACCTGGTCAAGCACTACCCGCTGACCCAGGGCGTCCTGTTCAAGAAGCAGGTCGGCGCGGTCAAGGCCGTCGACGGCATCAGCTTCGAGCTCAAGAAGGGCGAGACGCTCGGCATCGTCGGCGAGTCCGGCTGTGGCAAGTCCACGCTGGCCAAGGTGCTGATGAACCTGGAGCGGGCCACCTCCGGTCAGGTGCTGTTCAAGGGCGAGGACATCTCCACCCTGAGCGGCGCGGCCCTCAAGGCCGTCCGACGCAACATCCAGATGGTGTTCCAGGACCCGTACACCTCGCTGAACCCGCGCATGACGGTCGGCGACATCATCGGTGAGCCGTTCGAGATCCACCCCGAGGTGGCGCCCAAGGGCGACCGCCGCAAGGCCGTCCAGGACCTGCTGGACGTCGTGGGTCTGAACCCGGAGTACATCAACCGGTACCCGCACCAGTTCTCCGGCGGCCAGCGCCAGCGCATCGGCATCGCCCGCGGCCTCGCGCTCAAGCCGGAGATCATCATCTGCGACGAGCCGGTCTCGGCCCTGGACGTGTCCGTCCAGGCGCAGGTGATCAACCTGCTGGAGCAGCTGCAGGGCGAGTTCGGCCTGTCGTACATGTTCATCGCGCACGACCTCTCCATCGTCCGGCACATCTCCGACCGCGTCGGCGTGATGTACCTGGGCAAGATGGTCGAGATCGGCTCCGACGAGCAGATCTACGAGAACGCCACCCACCCGTACACCCAGGCGCTGCTGTCGGCCGTGCCGGTGCCGGACCCGACGGCGCGCGAGAACCGCGAGCGGATCATCCTCACCGGGGACATCCCCTCGCCGGCCAACCCGCCGTCCGGCTGCCGCTTCCGCACCCGCTGCTGGAAGGCGGAGGAGCGCTGCGCCGAGGAGATCCCGCTGCTGGCGATCCCGACCACGCTGGAGGGCCCGGCCGCCCACGAGTCGGCCTGCCACTTCGCCGAGGTCCGGGAGTCGGCCGCGGCCTGACGTCCCGTACGCACCAGGAAGGGTCCGCGGCTCCGGCCGCGGGCCCTTCCGGCGTTCCGGGCGCCGGGAGGACCCGGCGCCGCGTCAACTCGGCAGGGGGGTCACGGCACCCGTCCGGGTGCACCCGGCTCGCGCCGTCGCCGGGGCGCGCTTCTCATGGGGTGTGATGCGACACACACCCCTTGAGGAGGGACCTCCATGCCCGTAGCCGCCCGTGCTCGCCTGGTCCTCGCCGCTGCGACGTCCGTGGTCCTGGTGGCCACCGGGTGCGGCAGCAGCGGGGGAGGTGGTGGCAACGGCTCGTCGGACGCCGGCAAGTCGTTCAGCTACCAGAGCAATGAGCCGCAGAACCCGCTGCAGCCCGCCAACGCCAACGAGGTGGGCGGCGGTCGCATCATCCAGAACCTGTTCAAGGGGCTGGTCGACTACGACCCCAGCAACGCCAAGATCCGGATGCAGGTCGCGGACAAGATCGACACCAGTGACTCGCAGACCTTCACCATCACCCTGAAGGACGGCTGGAAGTTCCACGACGGCACCCCGGTGCACGCCAAGAACTTCGTGGACGCCTGGAACTGGGGCGCCAACCCGGCCAACGCCCAGATCAACAGCTCCTGGTTCTCCGACATCGAGGGCTACCAGGACGTCCACCCGGCCACCGGCAAGGCGACCACGGACAAGATGTCCGGCCTGAGCGTCACCGACGACCTGCACTTCACCGTCAAGCTCAGCCACAAGGTCTCGTACTTCGAGTACAAGCTCGGCTACATCGCCTTCTCGCCGCTGCCGGACGCCTTCTTCAAGGACCCGGCCGGGTACGGGCAGAAGCCGGTGGGCAACGGCCCGTACCAGTTCGTCAGCTGGTCGCACAACACCGAGGTGGTCACCAAGACCTTCCCGGACTACCAGGGCGTGGACAAGCCGAAGAACGGCGGCATCGTCTTCAAGATGTACACCACGTCCGAGGCCGCCTACGCGGACCTCCAGTCCAGCAACCTCGACGTGATGGACCAGGTGCCGCCGTCGGCGCTGGCGAACTACAAGAACGACCTCGGCGACCGGGCCGTCGACGCCCCGCAGGGCGCGATCCAGAACATCGGCTTCACGCTCTACCAGGCCGACTGGTCCTCGCCGGACAAGGCGAAGGTGCGCCAGGGCCTGTCGATGGCGATCGACCGGGACATCATCACCAAGACGGTGCTCCAGGGCTCCCGCAAGCCCGCCACCGCCTGGGTCGCCGAGGGCGTCGAGGGCTACAAGGACGGCGCCTGCGGCGACTTCTGCAAGTTCGACGCGGCCAAGGCCAAGCAGCTGATCCAGGAGGGCGGCGGCGTCCCCGGCAACAAGCTCCTGATCACCTACAACGCGGACGGCGGCCACAAGGAGTGGGTCGACGCCGTCTGCAACTCGATCCGGCAGAGCACCGGCGTGGACTGCCTGGGCGACCCGAAGCCCGACTTCAAGACCGCCCGCGCGGCGATCACCGCCCACCAGCTCAACGGCGCCTTCCGCACCGGCTGGGTGCAGGACTACCCGCTGAACGCCAACTTCCTCTCCGACGTCTACCGCACCGGCGCGGCCTCCAACGACTTCGGCTACAGCAACCCGCAGTTCGACGACGCCGCCACCAAGGCCGACGAGGCCGCCAGCGTCGCCGACACGGTGACCGGCTACCAGCAGGCCGAGGCGGTGCTGCCGAGCGGCATGCCGGCCATCCCGCTCTGGTACTACCGCACCAACTCGGGCTACTCGAACAAGGTGCAGAACGTGAAGTTCGACTCCTTCGGCAACCCGGCCTGGACCCAGGTCGAGGTCAAGGGCTGACCCGCCCCCCACGCGGCCCCGCCCTCCCCGCACGGAGGGCGGGGCCCGGTCCTCCCGGTCGGTCGCCCCCGGCCGGTCACGCCCTGGAAGGAGGCTCGGATGGGCAGTTACGTGCTGCGGCGGGTGCTGCAGATGATCCCGGTGTTCTTCGGCACCACGCTGCTGATCTTCCTGATGGTCTACACGCTGCCCGGAGACCCGGTGACGGCGCTGTTCGGGGAGAAGGCGGCCGACCCGGCCGTGGTGGCCAGCATCAAGCACAAGTACTTCCTCGACCAGCCGGTCTGGAAGCAGTACCTGCACTACATGGCGAACCTGTTCCAGGGCGACTTCGGCACCAGCTTCACCGGCCGCCCGGTCTCCGACATCATGGCCGGGGCCTTCCCGGTCACCATCCGGCTCGCGCTGCTGGCCTTCGTGTTCGAGCTGGTCCTCGGCCTCGCCCTCGGCCTGGTCTCCGGACTGTGGCGCGGCAGCATCGCGGACACCCTGGTGCTGGTGCTGACCCTGGTGGTGATCTCGATCCCGGTCTTCGTGCTGGCGTACATCGCGCAGACGATCTTCGCCACCAATCTGGGCTGGGTCACCCCGACCGTGCAGGACAGCTACGACCTCTCCCAACTCATCCTGCCCGCCGTGGTGCTGGGCTCGCTCTCGCTCGCCTACGTGGCCCGGCTGACCCGGACCTCGATCGGCGAGAACCTGCGGGCCGACTACATGCGCACCGCCGTCGCCAAGGGCCTGCCCCGGCGCACCATCATCCTGCGCCACCTGCTGCGCAACTCGCTGATCCCGGTGGTCACCTTCCTCGGCACCGACCTGGGCGCCCTGATGGGCGGCGCGATCGTCACCGAGGGCATCTTCAACGTGCAGGGCATCGGCAACGTCCTGTACCGGGCGATCAACACGAAGGAAGGGCCCACCGTGGTCGGCATCGTGACCGTCCTGGTGATCGTCTACCTGGTCGCCAGCCTGCTCGTCGACCTGCTCTACGCGGTCCTGGACCCGAGGATCCGCTATGCCTGACATCCACGACGAGGACTCGCCCAAGCCGCACCCCAAGCCCGGCGTCGCGCGCCTGGACTACGCGGGCGAGCAGGGCATGGCGGTCGAGCAGGAGACCCTGGTCGAACCCGACGTGGAGAAGCGGGAGGAAGCCCGCAGCCTCTGGGGCGACGCCTGGCGGGACCTGCGCCGGCGGCCGATCTTCCTGATCTCCGCGGTGCTGATCCTGCTGCTGGTGGTGATGGCGGTCTTCCCGTACGCCTTCACCGACGCCGACCCGCGCAAGGCCGACCTGGTGAACGACTACCTGCGCCGGCCCGCCTGGGGCGACGTCTTCGGCGCCGGCTGGTTCGGCTACGACGCCCAGGGCCGCTCCATCTTCGCCCGGGTCATCTACGGCGCCCGCGCCTCGATCACCGTCGGCATCTTCGTGACCGCCG
Organism: Kitasatospora sp. NPDC059827; assembly: GCF_042731675.1. Lineage (NCBI taxonomy): Bacteria > Bacillati > Actinomycetota > Actinomycetes > Kitasatosporales > Streptomycetaceae > Kitasatospora > Kitasatospora sp. NPDC059827. Next base: position 58,894 of record NZ_JBHWIV010000031.1, read on the forward strand.
CGGTCACCGTGCTCGGCGGGCTGACCGGCATGGTCGCCGGGTACTTCGGCGGCGCCGTGGACGCGGTGATCTCCCGGATCATCGACATCTTCTTCGGCATCCCGCTGCTGCTCGGCGCCCTGGTGCTGCTGAACGCCTTCGCCACCCGCACGGTCTGGAGCGTGGTCATCGCCCTCGGCGTGCTCGGCTGGACCCAGATCGCCCGCGTCATGCGCGGCGCGGTGCTGACCGTCAAACAGGCCGACTACGTGGTGGCGGGCCGGGCGCTCGGCGCCGGGACGGGGCGGCTGATGTTCCGGCACATCCTGCCGAACGCGATCGCCCCGGTGATCGTGGTCGCCACCATCGCGCTCGGCGGCTACATCGCGGCCGAGGCCACGCTGAGCTTCCTCGGCATCGGCCTCCAGGACCCGACCATCTCCTGGGGCATCGACATCTCCTCCGCCCAGAAGGTGATCCGCACGGCGCCGTACGTGCTGTTCTTCCCGGCCGCGGCGCTCTCCGTCACCGTGCTGGCCTTCATCATGCTGGGCGACGCGGTGCGCGACGCCCTCGACCCGAAGCTTCGCTGAGCGAGGGGAGCGCATCGTGAGTACAGCTGTGGACGCCACCGGGCAGGAACGGCAGACGCCCTACGAGGGGCCGCTGCTCGACGTGCGGGACCTGCACGTCGAGTTCGTCACCCGGGACGGCGTCGCCAAGGCCGTCAACGGGGTCAACTACAGCGTCCGGGCCGGGGAGACGCTGGCGGTGCTGGGCGAGTCCGGCTCCGGGAAGTCGGTGACCGCCCAGGCGATCATGGGCATCCTGGACATGCCGCCGGCCCGGATCCCGCGCGGGGAGATCCGCTTCCGCGGCCAGGACATGTTGAAGATGGGCAAGGAGGAGCGGCGCAGGATCCGCGGCCGGAAGATCGCGATGATCTTCCAGGACGCGCTGTCCGCCCTCAACCCGGTGCTCAGCGTGGGCTACCAGCTGGGCGAGATGTTCCGGGCGCACCAGGGCGTCTCCCGGGCCGAGGCGAAGGCCAAGGCCGTCGAGCTGATGGAGCGGGTGCGCATCCCGGCGGCCAAGCAGCGGGTGAACGACTACCCGCACCAGTTCTCGGGCGGCATGCGCCAGCGCATCATGATCGCGATGGCGCTGGCCCTGGAACCGGACCTGATCATCGCCGACGAGCCCACCACCGCGCTGGACGTCACCGTCCAGGCCCAGGTGATGGACCTGCTGGCGGAGCTCCAGGCCGAGTTCCACATGGGGCTCATCCTGATCACCCACGACCTGGGCGTGGTCGCCGACGTCGCGGACAAGATCGCCGTGATGTACGCGGGCCGGATCGTCGAGACGGCGCCCGTGCACGAGCTGTACGCCCGGCCCGCGCACCCGTACACCCGCGGCCTGCTGGACTCCATCCCCCGGCTGGACCAGAAGGGCCACGAGCTCTACGCCATCAAGGGCCTGCCGCCCAACCTGCTGCGGATCCCCCCGGGCTGCGCCTTCAACCCCCGCTGCCCGCGGGCGCAGGACGTCTGCCGGGCCGAGGTGCCGGAGCTGTTCCCGGTCACCGAGGAGGACGGCACCCCGCTGGAGGGCCGCGGCAGCGCCTGCTTCTTCTGGAAGGAGACCCTCCATGGCCGTTAACGGGGCCAGTGCGATGGGCGTGGCGGTGCCGGAGGAGGTCGCCTTCGAGCAGCCGGTGCCGCGCGGCGAGCCGATCCTGGAGGTCCGGGACCTGGTCAAGCACTTCCCGCTGACCAAGGGTGTGCTGTTCAGGAAGCAGGTCGGCGCGGTCAAGGCGGTGGACGGGGTCAGCTTCGACCTGATGCAGGGCGAGACGCTCGGCATCGTCGGCGAGTCCGGCTGCGGCAAGTCCACGCTGGCCAAGGTGCTGATGAACCTGGAGCCGGCCACCGGAGGGTCCGTCCGCTACAAGGGCGAGGAGATCTCCCGGCTCTCCGGGGCCGGGTTGAAGGCCGTCCGGCGCAACATCCAGATGGTGTTCCAGGACCCGTACACCTCGCTGAACCCGCGGATGACGGTCGGCGACATCATCGGTGAGCCGTTCGAGATCCACCCCGAGGTGGCGCCCAAGGGCGACCGCCGCAAGGCCGTCCAGGACCTGCTGGACGTGGTCGGGCTCAACCCGGAGTACATCAACCGGTACCCGCACCAGTTCTCCGGCGGCCAGCGCCAACGCATCGGCATCGCAAGGGGGTTGGCGCTCAAGCCGGAGATCATCATCTGCGACGAGCCGGTCTCCGCGCTGGACGTGTCCGTCCAGGCGCAGGTGATCAACCTGCTGGAGCAGCTGCAGGGCGAGTTCAACCTCTCGTACATGTTCATCGCCCACGACCTCTCCATCGTCCGGCACATCTCGGACCGGGTGGGGGTGATGTACCTGGGGAAGATGGTCGAGCTCGGCAGCGACCTGGAGATCTACGACCACGCGACCCACCCGTACACCCAGGCACTGCTGTCGGCGGTGCCGGTGCCGGACCCGACGGCGCGCGAGAGCCGGGACCGGATCGTGCTCACCGGGGACGTGCCCTCGCCGGCCAACCCGCCCTCGGGGTGCCGGTTCCGCACCCGCTGCTGGAAGGCGCAGGAGCGGTGCTCGGTGGAGGTGCCGCTGCTGGCCGCGCCGGGCTGGCTGGACGGGGCGGCGGTGCACGACTCGGCGTGTCACTTCGCGGCGGAGCGCGGGAGCGGGCAGGCCACGGCGCAGAACGGGAGCGGGCCGGGCACCCCCTGACCCCCTGCCACCGAAGGGCGCGTCCTCGCGAGGAGGGCGCGCCCTTCGCCGTGATGGAACCGAGATCTGCCGCGCACTCCCCAAGTGCACGCCGTTCCTTGATAGTTGCACTGCGCCTGGCTGTCGATGGTCGCTGCTGCGCTGAGGAGGCCTGCCCGGATGGATGCGGTCGAGGTGGTCGGCGGCGGACGGGAGAACCTGGTGCCCGGGACGCCGTTGCTGGAGGTCGAGGACCTGCACATCGAGTTCCACACCCAGGACGGCGTCGCCAAGGCCGTCAACGGGGTGAGCTACTCGGTGGCGGCGGGGGAGACGCTGGCGGTGCTGGGCGAGTCCGGTTCGGGCAAGTCGGTGACGGCGCAGGCGATCATGGGCATCCTGGACGTGCCGCCCGGCCGGATCACCTCGGGCCGGATCCTGTTCCGGGGTGACGACCTGCTGACCATGAGCCCCCGGCTCCGGCGGACCGTCCGGGGCCGGCAGATCGCGATGATCTTCCAGGACGCGCTGTCCGCGCTCAACCCGGTGCTCAGCGTGGGCTACCAGCTGGGCGAGATGTTCCGGGCGCACCAGGGGCTGTCGCGCGCCGAGGCGAAGGTGAAGGCCGTCGAGCTGATGGACCGGGTGCGCATCCCGGCGGCCAAGCAGCGGGTCGGCGACTACCCGCACCAGTTCTCCGGCGGCATGCGCCAGCGCATCATGATCGCGATGGCGCTGTCCCTGGAGCCGGACCTGATCATCGCCGACGAGCCCACCACCGCGCTGGACGTCACCGTCCAGGCCCAGGTGATGGACCTGCTGGCCGAGTTGCAGGCCGAGTTCAACATGGGCCTGATCCTGATCACCCACGACCTCGGTGTGGTCGCCGACGTCGCGGACAAGATCGCCGTGATGTACGCGGGCCGGATCGTCGAGACCGCCCCCGTGCACGAGCTGTACGCGCGCCCGGCCCACCCGTACACCCGGGGACTGCTCGCCTCCATCCCCCGGCTGGACCAGAAGGGCCAGGACCTGCACGCCATCAAGGGCCTGCCGCCCAGCCTGCTGCGCATCCCGGAGGGCTGCGCGTTCAACCCCCGCTGCGACCGGGTGCAGGACCGCTGCCTGACCGAACTCCCGCCGCTGGTACCGGTGGCGACCGCGGAGGGGGCCGAGCTGCCCGGCCGCCGCAGCGCCTGCCACTACTGGCGGGAGACCCTGCACGGCTGAGACCGGGCGGAGCCGGGGCGCTACTTGGTGAAGCCGACGTTCTCCCAGACGATGTCGGACAGGCCCTGGGCGCCGATGTTGGCGAGGTCGGCGCGGGCGCCGTACAGCTGCGGGCGCTGGTAGAGCGGCAGGACGCCGGCCACCTTCCAGAGCTCGCCGTCGGCCTGGTTGATCGCCTCGGAGGCGGTGCCGGCGTCGGTGGCGCCTGCGGCCCGGTCGAGGGCGGCGTCCACCGCGGAACTGCCGGCGCCGGCCCGGTTGGTGGAGCTGTTCTGGACGTAGCTCGCGCGACTGCCGCTGGCCGGGAACGGGGTGCCGAGCAGCGCGTAGACGGCGATGTCGAAGTCGTTGCGGTTGACGTACTTGTCGAAGAACTCGTTGGGGGCGGCGGTCACCGGGGTGACCTTGATGCCGACGTCCTTGAGCATCCTCGACACCGAGGCCGTCTCGTTCTGGGCCACGGCCACCCCGGCGGGGACGACCATCCGCAGGTTCAGCTCGTGGCCGTCCTTCTTCCGCACCTCGCCGTCGAGCTTCCAGCCCGCCGCGTCCAGCTTGCGGGCGGCCTCGGCCGGGTCGAAGCGGGACAGCCCCAGGGAGTTGTCGCGGTAGCCGTTCTGGTTGGCGACCAGCAGGTGGTTGTTGAGCGGGACGGCGGGCCAGTCCAGGCCGTTGAGGTCGGTGCGGATCAGGGCGTCCCGGTTGATCGCCTGGAGGACGGCCTGGCGCACGGTCGCGTCGGCGAGCACGGGGTTGCGGGCGTTCAGGGTGAGCTGGCGGAAGTCCGGCCCGCCGGCCCGGCGCACGGCCGCGCCCTTGGTGTTCTTGATGACCTGGTAGCCGGCCAGGTCCGGGCCGTTGTTGAGGAGGTCGATCTCGCCCTTGGCGAAGGCGGTGCGCATCGCGTCGGGCAGCATGGCGTGGAAGACGATCCGGTCCAGCACCGGCTTGTCGCCCCACCAGGTCGGGTCGGCGACCAGGGTGACGGTCTGCGCCGACGGGTCCAGCCGCTCGACCTTGAAGGGGCCGGCGGTGAGCGGGATGGCGTCCAGGTAGGCCGAGTTGAACGACTCCGGGGTGGACACCTTGCTCGCGGGCAGCAGCGGCGCGTTGGCGGCGCCGTTGAACATCGACTGCCACTCGGAGAACGGCCGGTCGAAGGTCATCACGGCCTGGAAGTCGTCCTTGCCCCGCTCGACCGAGCTGACCAGCTCGAAGCCGGAGGTGCTGGACGGCCGGTACGCCGGGTCCTTGCCGTTCATGGCGCGCCAGTTGGCCTCGATGTCGCGCCAGGTGATCGGGGTGCCGTCGGACCAGTGGGCCTTCGGGTTGAGCGTCCAGGTGACCACCTGGCGGCCGTCCCTGAGCTCGGCGTGGGCCTCCTGGAGGTAGGCCGGGTTGACGGTCTGGGTGCCCGCCGCGTCGGAGCGGAAGAAGGTCGGCAGCAGCGGCTTGCCGACCGCGACGGTCGAGGACTCGGTGCCGTCGGTGTGGATCGGCGACCACTGGTGGGAGAACTGGGAGATCGCCAGGTTCAGGGTGCCGCCCTGGCGCAGCCGGGCGCGGTCGTGGGCGTTGATGTCGACCGAGGTCAGCTTGGGCACCCCGGTGGCGGCGACCGGGGCGTCCGCGACGGTGCCGTCCGACCCCGCGGAGCAGGAGCAGAGCGCGAGGGAGAGCGTCAGGACGGTGAGGCCGGCGAGCAGTGCCGTCCGGTGGTGCTGGAGGCTGCGGCGGCCCATCGGCGTGGCTCCCGGGGTGACTGTGACGGATGGTGTGGCGTCACATCTTGCTGACGGGAGGGGGAGTTGTCGAGGGGCGGGACGGCCGCGACCGTGCGGTGCGGCGGCCCCGCCCCTCGTTCGTGCCCGGCTCGTCGGCCGATGCCGCCGGACGGTGGTGCCGTCCGGCGGCCGGGCGTCCGGCGTCAGGCGTCAGGCGTCAGGCGACGGTGAACTTGAAGGTGCGTTCCTTGTCACCGGTCTTGTCGAACAGCGAGGTGACGGCGTCCGCGACGTCCTGCGTGGTGATCGCGGCGGTCTGGCCGTTCTTCTTGGCCTTCACCTTGTCGAACGCGCCGTTGAGCAGGGAGCCCAGCGCGTCGAGGTCCCACTTGGGCGCGATCTTGCCGGAGGCGTCCGGGGCCAGGGTGAGCGCCTTGGCCGCGGTCTTCGGGCCGAAGTCCCAGGTCTTGGCGCCGGCCACGATGTGGATCTTCCCGCTGGTGACCTGCTTGCCGAGGCTGTCCGCGGCGGCCTGGAGGGCCTGGGTGGAGACCTTCGGCTGGGCGGCCGTGACGGCCAGGGCGATCGGCTGGTCCGGCTTGCCGGCGGCGCGGTCGCGGTAGGCCTGCTCGATCACGTCCAGCGCGGCGTTGGTGTCCACCGCCTGGCCGGCCTTGCCGGGGACCACGACCGGGTCGCCGTTGTCGGCGAACTTGACGTAGCCCTCCTGCAGGCCCTGGCCCGAGCCGACCGCCAGCGAGTCCAGCGCGGCCTTGAGCTTGGCGCGGTCGACCCGGACCTCCGGGGCGACGGCCTTGGTGCCGCCCTGGATCGACTTGATCACGGTGACCGGGTTGTAGCTGTGCGCGGCGAGGCCGTCCACGGTGGCCGTGGTGTCGAAGCTCAGGCCGGCGACCGTCGGGTCCAGGTCGAGGCTCTGGTCGCCGATCTTGAGCTTGAGCGGCTGCTGCCCGGCCTTGCCGACCGAGGCGTCCAGCGCGTGGATCGCCTGGTCACGGCCGTTGCCGCCGATGTCCGTGCCGAGCACCACGGTGCCCTTGGGGATGTCGGACTGGTTGAGCATCAGGCCGGTGCCGTACGCGGCGGCGCCGAGGAAGAACACCCCGCCGACGGCGTAGACGCCGAGCTTGACCAGCTTCTTCGGGCCGCCGCGCTTGGCCTTCGCCTTGCCCTTGCCCTTGCCGTTGGCCGGGGCGGCCGGCTCGGCCTTGGCGGGTGCCGGGCCGGACGCGGGAGCCGGCCCGGGGACGGCGCCGGGGAGGAACGGGGCGGCGTCGACCTGGGGGCCGGGACCGCCCGCCGCGCCCTGGGGGCCGGGGGTGGGCAGCGGGGTGACCTCGGTGGCCTCCGGGTCGCGACCCGCCCGCCGGGGTCCGCCGGGGGCGGGCTGCGGGGCCGGCTGGGAGCCGGGCTGGGGCGTGCCGGGGAAGAGCCCGCCGGGGCCCGCCGGGGTGGCGAAGGGGTCCTGGCCGGGGGCGGCCGGGCGCTGGGTGGCGAACGGGTCGGCGCCGGTCGGGGCGGAGGCGAACAGGCCCGGCTGCGGACGGCCGTCGAAGCCGTTCGGGCCGCCGCCGTGCGGCGCGGTGCCGTTCGGGGCGGTGCCGTTCGGGACAGCGCCGTTCGGGGCGGTGCCGTTCCGGGGCAGGCCGGGTATGGCGGCCGGGGGCGCGCCGTGCTCGCGGATCGGCGCGAAGCCGTCCACCGAGGTGTCCTCCGGGCCGGGCTCGGCCTGCGGGAAGCCGTTCTGCGCCAGCCCGCCCTGGGGGAAGCCGCCCTGCGGGGCGCCGGAGTGCTGGTGCGGCGACGGCTGCTGCGGACGGCTGCCGCGCGGGCCGCGCTGGTCGCTGCGGCCGCGCGCGCCGGCGGCGGGGCCGGTCGGGCCGGTCGGGGCGAACGGATCGGCGACCGGTGCGAACGGGTCGGCGCTCTCGTACACCCCGGGCTCCTCGGCCGGGCCCCCGGCGCCGTAGGGCGAGGCGGGGGCGGCCGGGGCGGCGCCCTGGTGCGGGGCCTGGCCCCGGGTGGGCAGCGGGCGGCCGTTCGGCCGGGCGGCGCCGGCGTCCGGAGCCGGGCGGGCACCGTTCGGGGCGGCCTGCGGCCGGGCCTCGGCGCCGGGGCCGGGCACGGCCGGGGCCTCCGGCGTGCTCGGGACGCCGGGGGCGCCGACCGGCACGGCGGCCGGGGCGGGTTCGGCGGCCGGGGCCTTCTTCTGCCGCGGCCGGAACCACGCGCCGGTGGACTCGGACTCCGAGGTCGCCGGCGGGATCGGCGGGATCTGCCACTCCGGCGGCAGGTTCGGCGGGGTGGCGGAGCCGGAGCCGCCCTCCATCACGCCGAGGACGGGCGAGGCGGGCGCGGAGCGGTGTCGCGGGCCGCCCGGCTCGGCGCCCGGCGCGAACGGGTCGGCCGGGCCGTCGTCGCCCCGGGCGGTCTCGTTCTTGACGGTGCTGCGGACGACGACCGGCGGGATCGGGCGCGAGCCGGGGATGTTGATCCGGACCCTGGTGGTCAGGGTCGTCTCGGTCTTCGGACCGTCGTCCTCGCCGCCCGACCCGGTGTCGGCCCGGTCACCGCCGGGGCCCGCCGGGGTGCCGTAGGGCGGCGTGCCCGACGGGTAGGCGTCCGGACCCGTGCGCCGGGGCGTCGGGTTGGCGTTGTCAGATTCGCGGCTGCTCAATGCTGCTCTGCTCCGGGTTCGCGGGCGGGCCGTGCGGCGCGACCGCGGTTCGTGGTCGCCGGGCCTGGGGCAAACGGCGGTCGGGTACGACGTACTGCGGGACCACCATACTGGGAAGAACTGAGCGGTGAACGGCTTCGGACAGATCCTGATACGTCCGGTTCCTCCGGTATGAGAGTACGGCGGAGTGGTCCTGACTGCGCGTTGTGCGCGCTACCGTACGCGGCCGCCCGCCGGGTTCAGCGCTTGGGGTTGGGGACGCCGGGGAACCAGCTGGTGCGGGTGGGCAGGGTGGCGCAGATCACGCCCAGGATCGAGCCGACGAACAGCCAGGCCAGCGATGTGGCATTGGACCAGAGCACGTTGTCGCCCTCCGGCCGGGGCACCATCAGCAGCAGCATCGCCAGGAACCAGCCGCCGGCGGGCATCGCGGCGCCCAGCTTGGTGCCGGTGACCCGCAGGCCGGCGTAGAAGGTCGCGGCGGTGGCGGCGAGCGCCAGCAGAACTCCCACGGGCGGCCACAGGGCCTGCACAAAGGATCCGCACACCGACACCGCGATGCCCAGCAGGAAGAACAGGACATACGCCGCGATCCGGGCGGCGCGCGGGGGTTGGGGCTCGGCCAGCCGCTCCTCGCGGGTGCCGAGCACGGTGGCCGCGACCGATCGGGTCCTCGGCTTGGCGGCGGGCGCGGTCATCGGGCGTTCCCCTCGCTCGGGGCCGGGTCGGTTCCCGGGCCTGTCGGGTCGGTTCCCGGGCCCGTGGCGTTGGCGCCGAGGCCCGCGAAGAGGTCGTGCTCGGGCCGCTCCGGCCCGGCCTGGCCGCGCACCAACTGGTAGTACTCGGTGGTGAACAGGGGCTGGCCGAGGTGGTTGGAGAGCGCGAAGGAGTCGCCGGCCACGGTGATCTGGGTGGCGTGCGCGGTCAGCGCGGCGGTCTTGGGGGCGGCGTAGCCGGTGCCGTCCAGCACGGTGGTGACCACCTCGTCGGCCACCACCCCGGGGACGTCGCCGGGGTGGGCGACGCCCGGGAAGCGGGCCTCGGCGGCGGTGGCGGCGAGGCCGGCGGCCAGCACCGAGCGGGGCATCCGGTTCCAGTACACCTTGGCGATCCGCCAGGGAGCGCCCGCCTCCGGGGCGTGCGCCGGGTCGGCGGCCAGCTCGTACGCGCGCATCGCGACCCGGTGCGCCTGGATGTGGTCCGGGTGCCCGTAGCCGCCGTTCTCGTCGTACGTGACCAGCACCTGCGGCCGCACCTCGCGGATCACCGCGACCAGGTGGCCCGCCGCCTCGTCGACGTCCGCCCGCCAGAAGCAGCCGGGGGCGTCGTTCTCGGGCACGCCCATCATCCCGGAGTCGCGGTAGCGCCCCGGCCCGCCGAGGAAGCGGAAGTCCGTGACGCCGAGGGCGCGCATCGCCGCGGTCAGCTCGCCGATCCGGTGGGCGCCGAGGGTGTCGTCCCGATCGGCCGTCAGGTGGGCCAGCGCGGGCGGGATCACCTCGCCGCCCTCGCCGAGGGTGCAGGTCACCAGCGTCACCCGGGCGCCCTCGGCGGCGTACCTGGCCATGGTGGCGCCGTTGCCGATCGACTCGTCGTCGGGGTGGGCGTGCACCAGGAGGAGGCTGCGGCCGGTAGTCGCGGTCATGGGAGGAAGCCTAACGACCGCGCTGCGGGGTCAGAGCTTGAGGCCGTTGATCATCCCGGCGAGGTTGCTGGTGACCTGGCTGATCGACGGCGCGATCGAGCTGGAGGCCAGGTAGAAGCCGAGCAGCGCGCAGACGATGGCGTGCGACAGCTTGAGGCCGGAGCGGCGGATCATCACCACCACGATGACGAGCATCAGCACGGCTGCGGAGATGTTCATGGCCATGTGGGCTCACACCCCTTCTCGGGCGCCGGCCCCCGGGGGGAGGGCGGCGGTGGGACCGTACGGGAATCGGGGCCGGGTGGCCGGCGGGCCCGGGACGGGGCCCGACGATCACTCGCCTGACCAGTCATACCCGATGGGTAAGGGGAGCATTACATTCAGTGAGTCCGCGCGCGCCGGGGCAAGGAGGCACTCGTGGGGCGCACGGGCCGGTCGGAGGGGGTGCGGGGCCCTTCGGGGCGTACTCGGGGGTGATGCTCCGAACGAGTGATCGTCAGTCACCCGGCCGTGGCAGTCGCCCGTCGTAGGGTCTGGTGCCATGACCTCCCACACTCCTGCGGACACCTTCCCCCGGCAGTACGCGCGGACCCTGCGCTACACCGTCGGCGCCCCCCGCTCCTTCTCCGTCGTACCCGACGGCTCGCGGGTCGTCTTCCTGCGCTCGCGCTCGGGCGGCGACCGGGCCAACCTGCTCTGGACCCTCGACACCGCCACCGGCGAGGAGCGGATCGCCGCCGACCCGGCGGTGCTGCTCGGCGGCGGCGAGGAGGACCTCTCGCCGGCCGAGAAGGCGCGCCGCGAGCGCAGCCGGGAGAGCTCGGCCGGCATCGTCGGCTACGCCCTGGACGCCGCCGGCGACCGGGCCGCCTTCGCGCTCTCCGGCCGGCTGTTCACCGCCGACCTGGCCGCCGGCACCACCGCCGAACTGCCCGCCGTGGGCCCGCTGCTGGACCCGCGGCTCTCCCCGGACGGCGCCCACGTCGCCTACGCCAACACCGCCGGCGAACTGCGGCTGACCCGCACCGACGGCGGCGGCGACCGGGCGCTCGCCGAGCCGGACGGCCCGAACGTCACCTGGGGCCAGGCCGAGTTCATCGCCCAGGAGGAGATCGACCGCACCCGCGGCTTCTGGTGGTCCCCGGACGGCGAGCGGCTGCTGGCCGAGCGCGCCGACGACAGCCCGGTGCGCCGCTGGTGGATCGCCGACCCGGCCAACCCGGACCGCGAGCCCGCCGAGGTCGCCTACCCGGCGGCCGGCACCGCCAACGCCGAGGTCGGGCTCTGGGTGCTCGACCTGCACGGCGGACGCACCGAGGTCTCCTGGGACCACGCGGCGTTCCCGTACCTGGCCCGGGTGCACTGGTCCGAGGGCGGCGTGCCGCTGCTGCTCGTCCAGTCCCGGGACCAGCGCGCCCAGCGGGTCCTCGGCCTGGACGTGACCACCGGCGCCACCGAGGTGCTGTTCGAGGAGCACGACGAGGTCTGGCTGGAGGCCTTCCCGGGCGTGCCGGCCTGGACCCCGGACGGCAAGCTGGTCCGGATCTCCGACCAGGGCGGGGTGCGGGCGCTGGTGGTCGGCGACCAGGCCGTCACCGGGGCCGACCTGCACGTGCGGTCGGTGGTCGCGGTCACCGCGCGGGAGGTGTTCTTCAGCGCCTCCGGCGGCGCCGAGGAGACCGACCCCGAGCCCGGCTGGATCGCCGTCGGCCGGATCAGCCACGACGGCAAGGAGCTGGCCTGGGAGTCCGCCAACGGCCGCCCGTTCACCTCCGTCACCAGCGCGGTGCACGCCGGCGGGATCACCGTCCGGGCCACCGCCGAGCCCGACCTGCCCGGCACGCTGGTGCAGGTCGCCCGCGACCTGCCGGAGGGCGTCGTGGTCGACGACGTCGCCACCGTCGCCTCGTACGCCGAGACCCCGGCCATCACCGCCCGCCCGGTCTTCCGCTTCGCGGGCGAGCGCCGCATCCCGGCCGCCGTGTTCCTGCCCACCGGCTACGACCGCGAGCGCGACGGCCTGCTGCCCGTCCTGATGGACCCGTACGGCGGCCCGCACGGCCAGCGCGTCGTCCAGGCGCACAACCCGCACCTCAACTCGCAGTGGTTCGCCGACCAGGGCTTCGCGGTGGTCGTCGCCGACGGCCGCGGCACCCCCGGGCGCGGCCCGGCCTGGGAGAAGTCCATCGCCTTCGACTTCGCCGGGGCCACCCTGGACGACCAGGTGGAGGCGCTGCGGGCGCTGGCCGGCGAGTTCCCGCTGGACCTCGACCGGGTCGCGATCCGCGGCTGGTCGTACGGCGGCTACCTCGCCGCGCTCGCCGTGCTGCGCCGCCCCGACGTGTTCCACGCGGCGGTGGCCGGGGCCCCGGTGACCGACTGGGAGCTGTACGACACCCACTACACCGAGCGCTACCTGGGCCACCCGGCCGAGCGGCCCGAGGTGTACGCGGCGAACTCGCTGAACGGGTACGCGGCCGGGCTGGAGCGCCCGCTGATGATCATCCACGGCCTGGCCGACGACAACGTGGTGGCCGCCCACACCCTGCGGCTCTCCTCGGCGCTGCTGGCCGCCGGGCGCCCGCACACCGTGCTGCCGCTGTCGGGCGTCACCCACATGACCCCGCAGGAGGAGGTCGCGGAGAACCTGCTGCTGCTCCAGGTCGACTTCGTGAAGCGCTCGCTGGGCCTGTAGCCGCCCGGGCCGTCGTGCCTTCGGCATGACATCCGTCATACCGAAGGCACGACGGCCGACACTGCCGCCGGACCCGGCCCCGGCGGGACCCTGGGGTGGTGCGGACAGCTCCGCACCGGACCCCACCAGGGAGAGGAGCCGGGCGATGGTTACCGAGGTGGCCGCCTTCCGCGGCGTCGGCAAGAGCTACGGGCGGGTGCGCGCCGTGGACGGCCTGGACCTCGTGCTGCGGCCGGGCGAGACCGTCGCCCTGCTCGGCCCGAACGGCGCCGGGAAGTCCACCAGCCTGGACCTGCTGCTCGGCCTGCGCGAACCCGACCAGGGCAGCGTCACACTGTTCGGCGCCACCCCGCGGGCGGCGATCGCGGACGGCCGGGTCGGCGCGATGCTGCAGAGCGGCGGGCTGATGACCGACGTCAAGGTCCGCGAGATCGTCGAGCTCGCCTGCAAGGTGCACCCGCGCGGCCGGTCGGTCACGGAGGTGCTGGCCGACGCCGGGATCGAGGAGATCGCCGAACGCCGGGTCGACAAGCTGTCCGGCGGCCAGGAGCAGCGGGTCCGCTTCGCCCTGGCGATCGCCGGCGACAGCGACCTGATCGTGCTGGACGAGCCCACCACCGGCATGGACGTCAGCGTCCGGCAGGCGTTCTGGGCGAGCATGCGCGCGCAGGCCGACGCCGGGCGCACGGTGCTGTTCGCCACCCACTACCTGGAGGAGGCCGACTCGATCGCCGACCGCGTCCTGGTGCTGCACCGGGGCCGGCTGATCGCCGACGGCAGCTCCGCGGAGATCAAGGCGCGCGCCGGGGCCCGCCGGATCGCCTTCGAACTCCACGACGCCGACCTCCCCGCGGACGTCCGCTTCGACGAGGCCGTGCTGCGCTCCCTGCCGGGCGTGCAGGCGCTGGACGTCACCGCCCGCGTCCCGGGGGTGCGGACGGTGCGGATCCGGACCGCGGACGCCGACGCCGGCGTCGCCGGGATCTACCGGGCGGGCCTGTACCCGCGCGGCCTGGAGGTCGCGGGGGTCGGCCTGGAGCAGGCCTTCCTGACCATCACGGGCGAGCTGGACCGCCGGGCCGACGCCGAGAAGGAGAGCGTGCGATGACCACCCTGATCAAGCTGGAGATCCTGCGGACCCTCCGCAACCGGCGCTACCTGTTCTTCACGGTGCTCTACCCGGCGCTGATGTACGTCTTCTTCATCAACGCCTACGGCTCCGGCAACCAGGCCGGCGGCCTCCCCGTGAAGACCTACTTCATGGTCTCGATGGCCACCTTCGGCGCGGTCGGCGCGGTGCTCACCGGCAACGCGCAGCGGATCTCGCTGGAGCGCAAGAGCGGCTGGACGCGCCAGCTGCGGCTGACCGCGCTGCCCGGCCGGGCGTACACCGTCGGCAAGATCACGGCGACCGCGGTGACCACGCTGCCGGCGATCCTGGTGGTCTTCGCGGTCGGGGCCGTCCAGGGCGTCTCGCTGAGCGCGCCGCAGTGGATCGGGCTGGCGGCTGCGCTCTGGCTGGGCAGCTTCGTCTTCGCCGCGCTGGGGGTGGCGCTGGGCTACGCGGCGGCGCCGGACGCGGTGCAGCCGATCGTGATGATCACCTACATGGCGATGGCGCTGCTCGGCGGCACCTGGTTCCCGGTGAGCGGCTCGCTGGAGGGCCTCGCCCGCTTCAACCCGGTGTTCCTGTACAACAAGCTGGCCACCTTCACCCAGCCCGGGCACTCCCTGGACCTGGCCGCGGTCGCCGGACTGGCCGCCTTCTTCGCGGTGTTCGTCGCCGGCGCAGCGGTGCTGTACCGGCGTGACGCCCGCCGGGCATGATGACCACCATGACCGACGAGCACCGGACCGACCGCCCCGACGAACCGGGGGAGGCCGGTCCGGTGCGCGCCTCCTTCATGAACGTCCCGGGCGCCCCGGTGGAGACCCGGCGGCAGATGACCGTCAAGGTCGCCTGGATGCTGCTGTGGATGACCTACCTGGCCTACCCGGCGAGCAGCCTGCTGAACGGCGGCCACAGCGGGGCCGAGCAGGTCTTCGGCTGGGTCTGCCTGGCGGTCTTCGTGGCCGCCTACGTCCTGCTGGTGATCTTCCGCTCGCAGGCGGGGATGAAGCCGCGGGCCTGCCAGGTGATCGTCGGGACGATGATCGTGCTCGCGGTGGCCTCCGCCGCGGTGCTCGGCGGCGCGTTCCTGACCATGTTCATCTACGCCTCGGTGTGCCTCGCGGTGATCACCCCGGTGAAGCACGCGCTGCGCGCCCTGGTCGCGATGGCCCTGCTCACCGCCGGAACAGGCCTGGCGATCCACGCGGACAACGACAGCACCACCACCTTCGCCCTCAGCGCCTTCCTCTCCGGCGTCGCGATGACCGGCCTGCAGCGGCTGGTCACCACCATGAAGGAACTGCGCGAGGCCCGGGCCGCCGTCGCCCACCTGGCCGCCTCCGAGGAGCGGCTGCGGCTCGCCCGCGACCTGCACGACCTGCTCGGGCACTCGCTCTCGCTGATCACCCTCAAGAGCGAGCTGGCCGGCCGCTTCATGGACGCGGGCAAGGACGAGGCGGCGCGGGCGCAGGTCGCCGAGATCGAGCAGGTCGCCCGGCAGTCGCTGATCGACGTGCGGGAGGCCGTGACCGGCTTCCGCCGCCCCACCCTGCCGGTCGAACTCGCCGCCGCCCGGACGGCGCTGGCCGCCGCGCAGGTCCGGCTGGAGGCCGCGCCGGAGCTGGTGGACGCCTGGCCGTCGCTGGCCAATGAGGAGGCGGGCGCGCTGGCCTGGGCGCTGCGCGAGGCGGTCACCAACATCGTCCGGCACGGCGAGGGGGCCACCGTCTGCACGGTGACGGCGGACGAGAGCTGGGACGGCGGCGGCGAGCGGTACGCCGTCCTGGAGATCACCGACAACGGTCCCGGCCCGGGCAAGTCCCAACCGGGGAACGGGCTCTCCGGACTGGAGGAGCGCCTCGCCCTGGTGGGCGGCCGGCTGGAGACCGGCCCGGGGGAGCGTGGCAAGGGCTTCCGGATCCGGGCCTCGGTACCCCTGCGCCCGGTCCCCGCCCCGTCCCCCGGGGCCTCCACGGCCTCCTAGCGCCCGTCCAGGGCGCGGCGGTAGCGCAGGCCCGGGCGTCCGCCGAGCCGGCACTGCCCGGTGACCGTGAATCCGCTGCCGGTCAGGACGGCCCGGGACGCCGGGTTGTCGAGGGTGGTGGCGGCGGTCAGCGCGTGCAGGCCGTAGGCGTCGGCGGCGAGTCGGCAGACCAGCGCGACGGCGGCCTTGGCGAGGCCCTGCCCGGCGGCGGACTCGGCGACGCGGTAGCCGAGTTCGGCGCTGCCGTCCACGAGGTCCACCAGGTTGATCCGGCCGACCAGCGCGCCGTCCGGGCCGAGGACGAGGTGGAACCGGCCGGTGCCCTCGGTCTGTTCGGCGAGCAGGGCGGCGTGGCGCTCGGCGAACCCGGCCGCGGTGAAGTAGGCGTCCCCGCGGTCGGGCACGGTCCGGGCGAACCAGGCGCGGTTGGCGAGTTCGAAGGCGAGGACGGCGGCGGCGTGGTCGGGGCGCAGGGGCTCCAGGGTCAGCATCCGGTCAGTCTGCTGCGCAGGGCTTCGGTGAGCCACCCGAATACCTCCCGCAGGCCCTCCGGCACCGGCCAGCCGTTGATGACGGCCAGCAACTGCCAGTAGCGCTCGGCGCGCGGGTCGTCGGCCGTGGTGAGGCGGGCCAGCAGCCACGAGCGGAGGGCGGGGTCGTCGGGGCGCCGGAAGGTCTCGGCGTACGCGGCGGTGAGGGTGTCCAGGACGGGGTCGGCGGCCGGGGAGGAGGGCGCGATGCCCTCGGCCAGGGCCGCGCCGACCACCGTCCGTACCGTCCCGGTCAGCGCCGCGTGCAGCCCGCCCCGGTCGCCGTCCGCCCGTTCGACGGCCTGGTGCTCGGCCATCCGCCGCACCGCCGCCCGGAAGTCCGGGTCCTGGACGAGCTCGCCCAGCTCGACCCAGGCCTCGACCTGCTCCGGCCGTGGTTCGTCCGGCAGTTCGGGCATCGCCGAGCGCAGCATGGCGACGAACTCGGGGTTGGCGTCCAGGTCGCCGAAGGTCTCGTCGATGAAGTCGTGGACGAGCCGGCGGCGTTCGGCGTCGGACAGTCGGGCGAGCTTGTGCATGAGTGTCATCTCCTCCGGGGTGGACGAACGTTGGGCGACGGCGAGCAGGACGGCCCGGCGCAGCCGCAGAGTGCGGATCTGCACCTCCAGGGCCTCCGCGTGCGCCGCGACGACCTCGTGCAGCGGGGCCTGGCGCTCCAGCACCCGGCGGATCGCGGGCAGGTCGAGCCCGAGTTCGCGCAGGGTGCGGACGAGGTCCAGCCGGGCGAGGCCGTGGAGGTCGTAGCGGCGGTAGCCGGCGGTGGTGCGGTCGGTGGGCGGGACCAGGCCGGTGTCGGCGTAGAACCGGATGGCCTTGACGGTGAGTCCGGTGCGCCGGGAGAGGTCGCCGATCGAGTAGAGCGTTTCGCTGCCGTCCATGGGCACCACTGTGGGGTCTCCCCCTGCCGGAGACTCAAGCCCCTTTCCCTCTAAGGTCGTGGCCATGGGTACTGCAGAGAACGGCCCCTCGATCCGCGTGCTGCTCGCCGAGGACCAGGGGATGGTCCGGGAGGCGCTGGCGGCGCTGCTCGGGCTGGAGGGGGACATCGACGTCGTGGCGCAGGTCGGCCGCGGGGACGAGGTGGTGGCGGCGGTGCTGGCGAACGAGGTGCAGGTCGCCGTGCTGGACATCGAGATGCCGGGGATGACGGGCATCGAGGCGGCCGCCGAGCTGCGCGTCCGGGCGCCGGGGACGCGGGTGGTCATCGCGACGACCTTCGGCCGCCCCGGCTACCTGCGCCGGGCGATGGAGTCGGGGGCGGACGCCTTCCTGGTGAAGGACGCGCCGGCGTCCGAGCTGGCCGAGGCGATCCGCCGGGTGCTGCGCGGCGAGCGGGTGATCGACCCGGCGCTGGCGGCGGCCGCGCTGGCCGAGGGCGCCAATCCGCTGACCGCGCGCGAGCGGGACGTGCTGGGCGCGGCCGCGGACGGCGCGGTGAACGCGGACATCGCCAGGCGGCTGCACCTGTCGGAGGGGACGGTCCGCAACTACCTCTCGATGGCGATCCAGAAGACCGAGGCGCGCAACCGCACCGAGGCGGTCCGGATCGCCCGGGAGAAGGGCTGGCTGTAACGCTCCGGCGGGGCCGGCCTCTCCGGCGGGGTTGGTCAGTTGAGCCGGTGGCGGGCCGCCCGGGCCTCCTGGCGGACCTTGGCGGCGGTGTCCGGGTCGAAGGCGTCCAGGATCCGCGCGTAGTCGTCCATCTCCGCCGAGCCGCCGAGGAAGTCGCCCATCCGCACCAGGAGTTCGGCCCGTTCCAGGCGGAGCTGGGCCGGGTGCCGGGGGAGCAGCAGGGCGAGTTCGGTGGCCCACAGCTGGGTGCGGGCCTGTTCGGGCCGGTCGGCGGCCCAGGCCCGGATGTTGCCGAGCACCCGCAGCACGATGTCCAGCGGCTGGGCGGGGGTGAGCAGTGCGGGGGTGAAGTCGTGCCCGGAGGCGGCGACCAGGCGCTCGACGTCGGCGGGGTCGAGCAGCCGCCCGCCGTGGAAGGGGTCGGCGAGGACGTACTCCTCGCCGCCGGCCGGGCCGCCGACCGCGACGATGAAGTGGCCGGGCAGGGCGATGCCGTGCACGGTGAGCCCGGCCCGGCGGCCGACGGCCGTCCACACCAGCGAGAGCATGATCGGCAGTCCGCGCCGGCGCCGCAGGACGTCGGGCAGCAGCGAGGACTCCAGCCGGCGGTAGTCGGACTGGCGCCCGTGGAAGCGTTCCCGGCCGCCGAGCACGGCGGCGAGCAGTGCGGCGGTCTCCTCCGGCCCGGACGGCGAGCGTTCGGCGACGGCGAGCCGGACGGCGGCCGCGTGCCGGTCGAGGGCGGCCTCGCAGGCGGCCAGCAGGGTGTCCACGCCGGGCGGTTCGCCCGGGTCGCCCGGATCGAGGACCGGGTCGTGCTCGGCGGCGGCGAGCAGGCAGAGCAGCACCGGGTCGGGCTGCTCGGAGCGGGCGGCGGTCCGGAAGCGGTCTCTGCTGTGCTCGGTCACGGTGACGGCGACGGCCTTCGTACGACGGACGGACAAGCGGACATACCAGGAGGGAACGGTCGGGCGACTACTCCTGGGGGAGGAGCGCGTAGTGGTAAGTGTGACTGGTCGTGAAGCCGAGTCCGTCATAGAGCGCCCCCGCACCGTCGTTCTCCGCCTCGACCTGCAGGTACGCGCCGCTCGCCCCCTCCTCCGCCGCGCGGGCGGCGAGCACCGCCATCACCGTGGTCGCCAGTCCGGCCCGCCGGGCGTACGGCTGGACCTCGATGGCGCCGAAGCAGGCCCACGGGCCGTCGATGACGCAGCGTCCGATCGCCAGCGGCGGCTGCCCGGGGGCGCCGGGGACGGTGGCGAACCAGACCGACGGGCCGCCGTGCAGCACCCGGCGGGCCGCCTCGCGCGCCGCCGGGTCCTCGCTCAGCTTCCCGTACAGGGACATCCAGTCCTCGCCCGCGGTCCGCGCGAGCCGCACGCGTTCGTGCCCGGTGCCGGTCCGGGCGAGCGCGGCCAGCGGGGCGGTGCGCACCTGGGTGGGGGAGCGCGGCGGGCCGAGCAGCGGCCTGAGGTCGTCGGCCGTCCCGGGGGTGATCACCTCGACCAGGGCGGGCAGTCCGCGCGCCGCGTACCAGTCCCGGACGGCGGCCAGGGCCGCGGGCAGCGGCAGGCCCGGATCGCCGAGCGCCTGGACGGAGTTGGCGCGCTGGGTGAACCCGGCCGCGGCGCGCAGCGTCCACTCGCCGAGCGCCTCCTGCTCGACGCCCGGCCAGCCGCGCCCGGCGGTCCGCTGGAGTTCGACCGGCGTGGCGGCGGGCATCTCCGCGCGCCGCGCCGGGAAGAGCGGCACGACCTTGCCCGCGACCAGCAGCTTCTCCGGGAAGGTCACCGGACCGCCCGATCGGGGCTCGACCGTGAGCCCGTGATCGTCCCACGATGTGAGCACGCCGATCACATCGCGGAACACCGGACGGTCGTCCACGAACTCCGAGAGGCGTCGCACGGACACGCGAAGACCCACGTCAGAGCGATCTATCCGGACTTCCGGACGCCGTTCCAGCTGGTCTCGGGTCATGATCCGGCCACCTCCTGTGCATTTGCCTGCTCCGACCCGCGATACTAGGGGCGGGCATCGACGACGCCGCGCTCACACCGCGCACGGCAGCAGAACAGAACGGGCCGACAGGCCCTTCCGAGGAGGAACGACAGCGTGACCTACGTCATCGCGCAGCCTTGTGTCGACGTGAAGGACAAGGCGTGCATCGAAGAGTGCCCGGTTGACTGCATCTACGAGGGCCAGCGCTCCCTCTACATCCACCCGGATGAGTGTGTCGACTGCGGCGCGTGCGAGCCGGTCTGCCCGGTCGAGGCGATCTTCTACGAGGACGACACTCCGGAGGAGTGGAAGGACTACTACAAGGCGAACGTCGAGTTCTTCGACGACCTGGGTTCGCCCGGCGGCGCCTCCAAGCTCGGCCTGATCGAGCGGGACCACCCGTTCATCGCCGCGCTGCCGCCGCAGAACGCCGACCACTGACGATCGGTGGCTACTGAGCTGTGAACACCAACAGCACGCGCGCGCCGTTCCCGGGTCACCCGGGGGCGGCGCGCCGCGTTTCCGACCGGCTCCCGGTGTTCCCCTGGGACAAGCTGGAGCCCTACAAGGCCACCGCCGTCGCCCACCCCGGTGGCCTCTGCGACTTCTCCGTCGGCACCCCGGTGGACCCGGTCCCCGAGCTGATCCAGAAGGCGCTGGCGGCCCACACCGACACGCCGGGGTACCCGACCGTCTGGGGCCCGCTGGAGCTGCGCGAGGCGATCGCCGGCTGGCTGAACCGCCGCTGCGGCGCCGAGATCGGCCCGCGGGCCGTCCTGCCGACCGTCGGCTCCAAGGAGCTGGTGGCCTCGCTGCCGACCCAGCTCGGCCTCGGCCCGGGCGACCAGGTCGCCTACCCGCGACTGGCCTACCCGACCTACGAGGTGGGCGCCCGGCTGTGCGGCGCCGAGCCGGTCGAGTACGACTCGGTGGACGAGCTGGACGGCTCCCGGGTGCGCCTGCTCTGGGTGAACTCGCCGTCCAACCCGACCGGCCGGGTGCTCGGCGCGGACGAGCTGCGCCGCGCCGTCGAGTGGGCCCGGGAGCACCGGGTGCTGCTGGTCAGCGACGAGTGCTACTTCGAGCTGGGCTGGGAGGCCGAACCGGTCTCCGTCCTGCACCCGGACGTCTGCGGGGACCCCGGGGACGGAACACAGCACGAGGGCCTGCTGGCCGTCCACTCGCTCTCCAAGCGCTCCAACCTGGCCGGCTACCGCGCGTCCTTCGTGGCGGGCGACCCGGTGGTGGTCGGGGAGCTGCTGGGGCTGCGCAAGCACGGCGGCATGATCGTGCCGGCGCCCGTCCAGGCGGCGACGATCGCGGCGCTCGCCGACGACGCGCACGTGGCCGAGCAGCGGGAGCGGTACGCGGCCCGGCGCTCGGCGCTGCGGGCGGCGCTGGAGGCGTACGGCTTCCGGGTCGAGCACTCCGAGGCGAGCCTGTACCTGTGGGCGACCCAGGACCGCCCGTGCTGGGAGACCGTGGCCGAACTGGCCGGGCTGGGCATCCTGGTGGCGCCCGGTGACTTCTACGGGCCGTCCGGCGCCGGCTTCGTCCGGGTCGCGTTCACCGCGACCGACGAGCGGGTCGCCGCGGCCGTGGAGCGGCTGGCCGCGGCGCGCTGACGGCGGGTACGACGGAGGGGCCGGTGTTCCGCAACGGAACACCGGCCCCTCCCGCGCGTGCGGACCGCGGCGGGGGCGGCCGCGGTCGACCGCGGACCTAGAGCGGCAGGCCGCTGATGCTGCCGCCGTTCACGCCGCCCAGCAGGCCGCCGACCGGGCCGAGCGAGTTGGTGAGGCCGGACAGCGGGTTGTTCGGGCCGAGGTCGGCCCCGCCGAGCCGGTTGGCCGAACCGTGCTCGGCCAGGCCGAGGACGTCGGTGGCGGGCAGGCCGCCGGGCAGCGCGTGCTCGACCGAGCCGAGCGGCAGGGCGCGCTCCACGGCGCTGGTGGGCAGCGCGCCGGTGAGGGCGTCGGTGCCGGGGACGGCGCCGGAGAGCTTGTCGGCGCCGGGCACCGCGTGGGCGAGCGCACCGGCCTGGCCGAGGCCGCCGACCGGGCTGCTGCCGGCGTTGGCGCTGCGGGTGCCCATGCCCTTGCCGGTGACGGCCTCGCCGAGCTTGCCCGCGAGCGCCGAGGCGACCCTCGGGGTGACGGCGGAGAGCTGGCCGGTGGTGGCGGCGGTCTGGTCCACCGGGGCGGTCAGCGAGCTGGCCTTCTCGTTCGCCTCGGGGAGCTGGTGGGCGACGATGTTCCCGGCGGCGTCGGCGGAGGCCGGTACGCCGGCGGCGACGGTGGCCGCGCCGGTGGTGCCGGCGGCCTGGCCGAGCTGGTGGGTGGTGTGCTGCAGGGTGGAACCGGTGTCGGTGTTGGTCAGCTGGCCCAGCGGCGCCGCGAGGTCGCTCTTGGGAAGCAGGGCGTCCCCGCCCAGGGCGGACGCGGAGCCGGCCGCGACCAGCGGGGTCGCTCCGGCGGCCACGACGAGCGCGGCCTGGGCGATCCGGCGCGTGAGGGGGTGAGACATGAGGCTCCTCGAAGGGGTCTGGGTCCGTCCCGTCCGCCGGGTGGACGATCCGGGTGCGGACGGGACCTGGCGGACGACGTTGATACCGCTTGAGAAGCCAGAAGGTTTCGGCCGGAGCAAGGAACGCGCCTGACCGACCATCGGATCGTAGGACCGCAGCAGGCGTCCGTCCCGGCCTCGCGGGAGGCCGTCGGGCCGCCCCGGGCAAGGGGAGTGACGGTTCTCCGGCCGGGGTCGCCGGAACGGGCGGCCGGTCCACCGCGGTTGACCGGAATCACCCGTCCGGCGGCTACCCGAACGTGAGTGCGTCAGCCCTTTCCGTACGGCGCCAGGGTGACCTGGACGAGCTTGGTCGACGTCCCCGAGGTCTGGGTCTGCCAGCCGTCCTCGGACTCGGACTTGCGCCAGATCTTCCCGTCGTAGGCGACCGTCGCGATGCCCAGCTGCTGGGCCTGGGCGACCGCCCAGTGGGCCACCTCCCAGCCGCTGGCCCGCTCGGCGGACGCCCCGGCGTCGGCCCCGGCGTCCGCCGAGGTGGTCAGCGCGGCGGCGGCCGGGTCCGGGGTCAGCGCGACGGCGTTCTCCGCGCCCTTGATCGTCGAGGCGTAGCCGGCCGCCGGGTTGACCGTCTTGCCGAACTCCCGGCGCACCCGGTCGGACAGCACCTGGGTGCGGTCCGGCTGCGCGGCCGGGGCGGACGTCGCGCCCGCCGTCGGCGACGGCGAGTCGGCCGGGTCCGGCTTGGCGTAGTCCTTCACCACGCAGGTGAACGAGGCGGGCTCCCGGCCGGCCAGCGCCGAGGTGAGCAGCGTCGCCTTGGTCTCGTGCTTGGCGTACGCCTGCGGGTAGCCGCTCTTCTGCACCGCCTGGGCCGCGTCGGTCAGCGGCAACCGGGTGTAGCCGGGCACCTTGACCAGACCGTCCAGGAACTTGTTGGTCGCGTACACCGGGTCCGCGATCTGCTCCGGGGTGCCCCAGCCCATCGAGGGCCGCTGCTGGAACAGGCCGATCGAGTCCCGGTCGCCGCCCGCGAGGTTGCGCAGCTTGGACTCCTGCATCGCGGTCGCCAGCGAGATCGCCGTCGCCCGGTCCGGCAGGCCCCGGGAACGCGCCACCGCGGCGATCGTCGCCGCGTTGGCGGCCTGCGGCAGCTCCAGCGTGCCGCTGCCGGCGGCCGTCTTCACGGAGCACTCCTCGGTGGCGCCCTGCCGGAAACCGAACCACCAGATCCCGACCACCGCCAGGCCCGCGACCATCGCCAGGCCGATCAGCCCGACCAGCACGAGCAACAGCGCGCGGACCGGACCACGACGGCGGGGCGCCTCTTCGTCGCCCAGCTCGTCGCCCAGCTCCTCGCTGTTCCTTCTCCTGGCCACCGTCGCCCCTCTCGCGCCCGCCTTCTTGATCCGACACCGTACCCACTCGGACGGATGTGCGGCGCATTCCGGTTGCCGGTCCGCGGGCGTTCCTGGTCACAGGACGACCACGCGGAGTGCCGATCCGACGGCACTAGGCTGACGTCATGAGCAGCCCGAACCCGACGCCCCTGGACCTGACCCTCGACGGCGGCACGCTGACCGCGCGCCTCGTCGACTTCCCCTCGGTGAGCGGCGACGAGCAGGCGCTCGCCGACGCCGTCGAGGCCGCCCTGCGCGGCTACCCGCACCTGACCGTGGACCGCTACGGCAACAACGTGGTCGCCCGGACGAACCTGGGCCGCGCCGAGCGCGTCGTGCTGGCCGGCCACCTGGACACCGTGCCGATCGCCGACAACCTGCCCTCGTACGTCGACGGCGACCTGCTCTACGGCTGCGGCACCTCCGACATGAAGTCCGGCGTGGCCGTGGCGCTGCGCCTCGCCGCCACCCTGACCGAGCCCAACCGCGACCTCACCTACGTGTTCTACGACTGCGAGGAGGTGGAGGCCTCCCGCAACGGCCTCGGCCACCTCGCCAAGGACCGCCCGGACTGGCTGGCCGCCGACTTCGCGGTGCTGATGGAGCCCAGCGGGGCCATGGTCGAGGGCGGCTGCCAGGGCACCCTGCGGGCGCAGGTGCGGCTCAGCGGCGTGCGCGCCCACGCGGCCCGCAGCTGGCTCGGCGACAACGCCATCCACCACGCCGCCGAGGCGCTCACCCGGCTGGCCGACTACCGGCCGCGCCGGGTGGAGATCGACGGCCTGGAGTACCGCGAGGGCCTCAACGCGGTGCGGATCGACGGCGGCGTGGCCGGCAACGTGATCCCGGACGAGTGCGTCATCACGGTCAACTTCCGCTACGCGCCGGACCGCAGCGAGGCCGAGGCGGAGAAGCACGTCCGCGAGGTCTTCGACGGCTTCGAGCTGACCGTGACCGACTTCGCCCCCGGCGCCCTCCCCGGCCTGTCCCAGCCCGCCGCCAAGGCCTTCCTGGCGGCCACCGGCGGCCAGGCCCGGGCCAAGTTCGGCTGGACCGACGTCGCCCGGTTCAGCGCGCTCGGCGTCCCGGCGGTCAACTACGGACCGGGCGACCCGAACTTCGCGCACAAGCGGGACGAGCACTGCTCGCTGAGCGCCATCGCCGAGACCGAGGACCGCCTGCGGGCCTGGCTGACCAGCTGAATCGAAAGTTCGCGGTCGGTCCCCGGGGCGGTCGAACGCCATCTTCCGGTTGCCCAACCGACCTTCCCCCGTTGCCTGAAATCGGGGGAAGGTCGGCGTAGGGTTTCGTCATGACAGGCACAGGAGACGACAAGCAGTACGGACACGGCCCCGAGCAGGTCGGCGTGCCGCGGAAGAAGAAGGCCTGGCCCGAGAAGCAGAAGGGCCCGGTGCTCGTGCGCCGGGACCAGGTCGGCACCAGCACCACGGACCAGCGCCTGCTGGACACCACGGGCCCCACCGACTGGCTGCACACCGATCCCTGGCGGGTGCTGCGGATCACCTCCGAGTTCGTCGAGGGCTTCGGCGCCCTCGCCGAACTCCCGCCCGCGATCAGCGTGTTCGGCTCGGCCCGGACCCCGGCCGACTCGCCCGAGTACGAGGCCGGGGTGGCCATCGGCCGGGCCCTGGCGGAGGCCGGCTACGCGGTGATCACCGGCGGCGGCCCGGGCGCGATGGAGGCCGCCAACCGCGGCGCCACGGAGGCCGGCGGCCTCAGCGTCGGGCTCGGCATCGAGCTGCCCTTCGAGCAGGGCCTCAACGAGTTCGTCGACCTCGGGCTGAACTTCCGTTACTTCTTCGTCCGCAAGACGATGTTCGTGAAGTACGCCCAGGGCTTCGTGGTGCTGCCCGGTGGGCTCGGCACGCTGGACGAGCTGTTCGAGGCGCTCACCCTGGTGCAGACGAAGAAGGTCACCCGCTTCCCGGTGATCCTCTTCGGCAGCGCCTACTGGGGCGGCCTCTACGAGTGGTTGAAGAACACCCTGGTCGCGCAGGGCAAGGCGGCCCCGCGCGACCTGGAGCTGTTCCACATCACGGACGAGATCGACGAGGTGCTGAAGATCCTCGCCGACGCCCGCCGGCCCGCGAACGAGATCTAGCGGGGGCGAGCCGAGCGCAAAGAGGGATTCCTAGGCCAGCCCCCGGCGGGCGACCGCCGGGGGGCGGGTGCCCCGGATCGAGGCGACCATGTCCAGCACCTGGCGGGTCTCCTCGACCTGGTGCACCCGGTAGACGCGGGCGCCCAGCCAGGCCGAGACCGCCGTGGTGGCCAGGGTGCCGAGCAGCCGCTCGTCCACCGGCCGGTCCAGGGTCTCGCCGACGAAGTCCTTGTTGGAGAGCGACACCAGCACCGGGAAGCCGGTCGCGGTCATCTCCGGCAGCCGCCGGGTCGCCTCCAGCGAGTGCCGGGTGTTCTTGCCGAAGTCGTGCCCCGGGTCGATGATCACCGCGTCCCGGCGGACGCCCAGGCCCACCGCCCGCTCGGCCAGCCCGACGGTGACCCGCAGGATGTCCGCCATCACGTCCTCGTACCCGGCCCGGTGCGGCCGGGTGCGCGGCTCGGCGCCGCCCGCGTGGGTGCAGACCAGCCCGGCGTCGTACCGGGCGGCCACCTCGGCGAGCTTCGGGTCGACCCCGCCCCAGGCGTCGTTCAGCAGGTCCGCGCCGGCCTCGCAGACCGCCTCGCCGACCTCGTGCCGCCAGGTGTCCACGCTGATCACCGCCCCGGGGTGGCGCTTGCGCAGCTCGGCCACGAACGGCACGGTGCGCCGCAGTTCCTCCTCGACCGTGACCTCGTCGCCCGGCCCGGCCTTCACCCCGCCGATGTCCAGGATCGCCGCGCCCTGCGCCATCGCGCGGTCGGCGGCGGCGAACGCGGCCTCGTCCGCGAAGGTCGCCCCCTTGTCGAAGAACGAGTCCGGGGTCCGGTTCACGATCGCCATGATCACCAGCTCGTCGTCACCGAATTCGCGCGGTCCCAGGCGCAGTGCCACCGATGTCTCCTCCACAGCTGCTGCGGGTGCGATGATGGCCCCCGGCCTCACTAGGGACCATGCTGTCATGATCAGCCCGGTTCCCTGGCCCCTCGGAGGAGGCCGACCGGGAGTTCGGGAGGACAGCTCGTGTTCTGGGTGATCGTGGTCGCCATGGCCGTGGTGGTCGGCGGCGCCGCGCTGGTTGCGCTCGGTGGGGGCGGCTCGATGCCGGAGGCGGTGCCGGACCGCATCGCCGCGCGGCTGCCGCAGGACCGCCCGCTGAGCAAGACGGACGTGGACGAGCTGCGCCTGCCGATGGCCGTGCGCGGTTACCGGATGGACGAGGTGGACGACGTCCTGGACCGCCTCGGCGCCGAACTCGCCTACCGCGACGCACGGATCGCCGAACTGGAGGCCGCGGCCCACCTGCGCGGCGCGGTCGAGGCCACCGGCGCCCCCGACCCGGCCGCCGAACCGCTGCCCGGCCTGGAGCAGTTCGCCACGGTGGTCGAGCCCGCCGTCGCGCTCACCAAGCCGCAGGCCCCCGAGGACGCGAAGCCGGCGGAGGACCGGTGACCGGGGCGCCGGGTGGCACCGTGCTCGGCGCGGACGGCCTGCGCCGCTGCGGTTGGGGCGACTCCACCGACGACTACCGGGTCTACCACGACACCGAGTGGGGCCGGCCGGTGCACGGCGACGACGCCCTGTTCGAACGGGTCTGCCTGGAGGCCTTCCAGTCCGGCCTGTCCTGGCTGACCATCCTGCGCCGCCGGGAGGGCTTCCGGGCCGCGTTCGCCGGCTTCGAGATCGGCAAGGTCGCCGAGTTCGGCGAGGCCGACGAGGAGCGGCTGCTCGCCGACACCGGGATCATCCGCAACCGCGCCAAGATCCGGGCGGCGATCGCCAACGCCCGGGTCGCCCGCGACCTGGACGGCGGTCTGGACGCGCTGATCTGGCAGTTCGCCGTCGACCCGGACCGGCCGGCCCCCCGCACGATCGCCGAGGTGCCGGCCGTCACGCCCGAGTCGACGGCGCTGGCCAAGACGCTCAAGAAGGCGGGCTTCCGCTTCGTCGGCCCGACCACCGCCTACGCCCTGATGCAGGCCTGCGGCCTGGTCGACGACCACCTGGCGGACTGCCACGTCCGCACCGGCGGTCGCGGAGCCCGCCGGCGGGCGGACAGGGCCTAGGGTCCGTCTTCAAACTCCCGTCTGCGGGGCGACGCCGGGGCACGCGCCTCGCCGCGTTGTCGTCGGTCGCCAATGCGCTGCATTGGGCTCCCAACCCCCCCAAGCGAATCACGCACACCAACGCCGCCCCGCCCGCCCACCCG
>NZ_JBHWIV010000032.1:0-23891 GCF_042731675.1 Kitasatospora sp. NPDC059827
CCGCACCCTCCCCACCCCCCCTCCTCCGGGGGCGCGCTCAGCAACCACCGGGGCGACCGGGGGGGGCCCGGCCCCGCGCGACCCGCGTGGCCCGGGCCCTCCCGTGCGTTCCCGCGCCTGCGTTCCCGCCCCTGCGGCCCCGTCCGCGCCCTGCCGCGCGGTCGCGCCCGCGCCGCTCCGCGCCCTCAGAGCTCCCCGGTGAGCCCCAGCAGCTCCCGCATCCGCGCGTACTTGGCGGCCAACCGCCCTGCGGTCGCCCCGTCCAGCACCGCCAGCCGCGCCGGGTCCGAGTTGTGCGCCAGGTCCGCCCGCTTGACCAGCAGCGCGCCCGGCGTGGCCAGGATCCGCGCGGTGTACGCCTCCACCGGCTCCCCGGGCCGCCGGGTGAGCGCGTCCACGATCGCCTTGGTCGCCTCCGGCAGCGCGGCCCCCGCCAGCCACTCCCGGCTCAGCCGGTCATCCTCCACGGTGTCGTGCAGCCAGCCCGCCGCGATCTGCGCCTCGCTGCCGCCGCGCGCCGCCGTCCCACCCGCGACCGCCGCGATGTGCTCGGCGTACGGGTGCCCGTTCTTGTCCACCTGCCCCTCGTGGGCCCGGCGGGCGACGGCCTCCACCTCGGACAGGCTCAGGTACTGGTCCTCCACCCGCTCATCGTAGGCCCGCCCCGCGACGCCCTCGCAGCCCCGGCCACCGGGCCGGATCCCACCCCGGCCACCGGCCCGGGTCCCACCCCGGCCATCGGCCCGGATCCCGACCCAGGACCCGGGCCCCTTGATCAACACCCGGACGGCCACTGGTTTACTGCCACGGGGGGTTCTCGGCGGCACCGGTGTTCCGGGGCCCTCCGGCGGGCGATCCCCGCCGCACCCGGCAGACCCGTCCGAGCGATCCGAGGAACCATGCCAGACCTCCACCCGCTGCTGTCCGCCTTCGCCCCGATCTGGGCCCTCACCGCGGTCGGCTACGTCGTCGCCCGCGCCGGGCTGCTCGGACCGCAGGCGGAGCTGGTGCTGACCCGCTTCGTCTTCCACGTCGCGATGCCGGCCGCGCTCTTCCTGATGATCTCCCGCACCCCGCTGGGGCACTTCGCCAACCCGTCGATGCTCGCCTTCGTGGCCGGCACCGCCGTCTCCACCGGCCTCGGACTGCTCGTCGGGTGGCGGCTGTTCCGCCGCAAGCGCGGCGAACTGGCGATCGGCGCGATGGCCTCCGGCTACGTCAACTCCGCCAACCTCGGCATCCCGGTGACGATGCAGGTCGTCGGCGACGCCTCCTTCGTCGGCCCGGTGGTCCTCTTCCAGATCCTGGTGGTCACCCCGGCCGTCCTGGCCGTCCTGGACAGCGGCGCGGCCGGCCGCCGCGCCCTGGTCACCCTGCCGCTGCGCAACCCGATCCTGATCGCCACCGCCCTCGGCGCCGTCGCCTCGGCCACCGGGTTCCAACTGCCCGCCGAACTCCACCACTCCGCCGACCTGCTCGGCGGCGCCGGCGTGCCGACCGCCTTGGTCGCCCTCGGCATGTCGCTGCACAACCGCCCGGCGGCCGACGGCCGTTCGCGCCGCGCCGAGGTCGGCCTGACCGTCGCGATCAAGACCCTGGTCCAGCCGCTCGTCGCCCTGCTCGTGGCCGGCCCGGTGCTCCACCTGCCCACCCACCAGCTGCTCACCGTGGTGCTGTTCTCCGCCCTGCCGACCGCGCAGAACATCTACACCTACGCCCGCGAGTACGGACAGGGCACCGACCTCGCCCGGGACACCGTGCTCTGGTCGACCCTGGTGTCGATGGCGACCCTCTCGCTGATCGCCTGGACCCTGGGCCCCGCCTAGACCCTGTCCCGGGGTCCCTCTTCGGGAGTGCCCTGCGGCTCCTGCCGGGCGGCGGCCACCACGGAGGTCATCGCCTCCAGGAAGCGGCGGGCCGTCGCCAGCTCCGCCGGGTCGAACCGGCCCATCGCCGCGACCAGGTCGCCGATCAGCCCGCCGAAGAAGCCCTCGCCGAGCTCCATCGCCCGCTCCTCCACCACCAGCCGCACCCGGCGCCGGTCCTGCGGGTCGCGCTCGCGCCGGATCAGCCCCAGCCGCTCCAGCCGGTCCACCAGGCCGGTGGTCCCGGCCGAGTTCAGCCGGAGCGCCTCACCGAGCCGCCCCGGGGTGACCACCTGCCCGGCCCGGGCCGCGTCCAGCAGGTGGATCAGCGCCCGCAGGTCGGTCGGGTGCAGGCCGCTGCGGGCCGCGAACTCGGCCCCGAACAGGTCGAGTTCGACCGTCAGACCGCGCAGCAGGTGGACCAGCCGCATCGGCTCCTCACGTTCGGACACCCTCTCGTCCTTCCTCGGGCACTCCCGTGCCATTATTCTCTCGTTCAGCGAGATACTTGTCCAACGAGCAATCCAGGCGTGCGGGCGGTGCCTTCACCTGCCCGCCCGCGATCACACCACACCCCGCGGAGGCCCACCATGTCCGCCCGCACCGCGCCCTTCCTCGCCACCTACGACAAGCTCCTCGCCCGCTGGCCCGTACCGGTCGAGCCCCTCACCGTCCGGACCGTCCACGGCACCACCCGCGTCAACGCCTGCGGCCCCGCCGACGGCCGCCCCCTCGTCCTCCTCCACGGCGGCGGCGCCACCTCCGCCATGTGGTTCGCCAACGCCGGCACCTGGGCCGCGGCCGGCCACCGCGTCCTCGCCGTCGACCTGATCGGCGACCCCGGGCGCAGCGTCCACGACGGCGCCCCGCTGCGCGACGTCCCCGGCCTGCTCGGCTGGCTGGACGCCGTACTCGACGGGCTGGGCGTCCACGAGGCCGACCTCTGCGGCCACTCCTACGGCGCCTGGACCGCCCTCCAGTACGCGCTGCACGCCCCCGCCCGGGTCGGACACCTCGTCCTCCTCGACCCCACCCAGTGCTTCACCGGCTTCCGCCCCGGCTACCTCCTGCGCGCCCTGCCCCTCTTCCTCCCGTACCGCACCCCGGACCGCGCCCGCTCCTACCTCGACTGGGAATCCGGCCCCGGCCCCGCCGTCGACCCCGACTGGCGCGAGCTGTACGCCCTCGGCTACGCCGACTTCCCCGCCTCCCCCATCGTCACCGGCCCCCGCCCCACCCCCGCCCGGCTCCGCACCCTCACCACCCCGGTACTGGCCCTCTACGCCGCCCACGCCCGCACCCACGACCCCCACCGCACCGCCGAAGCCACCCGCCGCGCCCTCCCCCACGCCACCGTCACCACCGTCCCCACCACCTCCCACCACACCCTCCCCACCGCCGGCGCCCCCCAGGTCAACCCCCAGGTCCTGACCTTCCTCCCCCGCCCCTGACCCCCCACCCCTGATCCCCGGCCCCGGAAGAGCCCTCCGCACCACGACGTGGAAAACATAAGAGGACCCGGGAGCGTAGCCAGCTCCCGGGCCCCTGTTTGCCGCCCAATTGCGCACACCGGCACGTTTAAGGGTCGCGGATCAGCTTGAAATCGACGCGTTCTACCTTTGAACTACCGTGCCACGGAGCGGCACAGACAGGACTTGAACCTGCATTCGTCGATATTCGTCCGCACCCGGTCGATCCGGTGTTCGGCGGCGAATGCTGAGACTTGAGCGAGAGTCTGAGATTAACGGGGCCTGCCTCTGCCTGGCTTGGGCTACCCCGGCCGGTGGTGCCGGGGGGAGGATTCGAACCTCCACTGTGACCCCTGGTCAGCTTCAACGTCAGTGTCAGCTTTCGCACCGTGCAGCGCACCCGCCCGGTCTCCCAGGACGGTTCGGCGCGCTCGGTGCACCCGCCCGGCTCCCCGGGCGGGCGATCGTGAGGCTACCGGAACAGGTAGCCGAAGACGGCGTCGCCCACCCGCCGGTCGGTGACCTCGACGGCGTTGGCCTCCTCGCGGGCGAACTTGACCGCCTGCTGGAGCTTCTCCACCCGCTCGGCGAGCTCGTTCACCCGGCGGGCCGGCAGCGCGCCCGAGAACTTGACCGTGGTCCAGTAGCCGACCGCGATGTCCTCGTAGTACACCTCGACCTGGGCCGGGTGCTTCTCGGTGGCCTCGGCCTTGACGTGGTTGCGCGGCACCTTCTTGGTCCGGATGGTGCGCACCGGCTCGGTCTTCCAGGAGTCGGTGGACGGGTCGAGGTTCCAGGACTCGGAGGCGTCCAGCACCGGGAGCTTCTTCACGAAGGTGGACAGGTCGGTGAGCTGCTTCTCCAGGAAGAGCAGGTACGGCACCGGCACCTGGGTGAGGAGCACCTGGCCGTCCACCACCACGTCCGCGCTGGCGCCGATGTTGGCCCAGTCCTTGGTGGCCGTCACGTCGAAGAGCCGGGTGAGGGTGTTCGCGGTGGACCGCAGGATGTCCTCGGCCTTCAGCTGCACCCGGGTCGACTCCGGCGGCAGCTGCTCGCCCTCCTCGTCCTTGGGCTGGTAGGTCCGGGAGATCCCGGCCAGCAACGCGGGCTTCTGCAGGTCCTGGTGGGCCTGCGTCAGCTCCTGGAAGGACTTGGACTTGACGCCCTTTTCAACGGCGATGATCTGGTTCAGCTTTGCCACGCCCGGGACGCTACCAGCCCTGAACCCACCGATGACACCCAATTATCGACCGGGGCACCCCAACCCGCGGATCCCGCAACGCAACGGCACGCGAAGGCCTGGTTCCCGCGTACTGCTCCGAGCGGCGGAACGAGGACCAGAACCGCTGATCGAACGCAGCGACTTCACGCGAACGAGGCCAGCAGCCCGCTGCCCGGTCCGGAGGGGACCGCCAGGCTGTCGCGCTTCGCGAAGCATCTCGGTTCACTTCGCGTGCCCTGCCCTGGGGCCGGTGCCGGGGCTCTCGTACCAGACTTGCCTGTCAGGCCACAGAACTCTTGACGATGAGGCTGGCCACAGCCGACGTGTCGAGGTAGCGGTGGACATCGTGGGATGAGCGGAAGCTCCCGCTCTTCACCTCGTTGTCCGCAATGCCGGTGGTCAGTCGGGACAGGCCCGCGTATCCGGTCACGAAGTCCTTCGACGTGTAGAGGTGCGTCCACTCCACCGCGGCTGGGACGGTGAGCGGCCCGCCCTCCGGGCGGATCCCCTTGCGGCCAATGAGCCAGCTGAGCTGGGACTGGACTGGCGCCTGGCCGACGACCTGCTGACCGTCCTCTCCGGAGGGTTCGCCAGCACCTCTGAAGACCGCCCGCCAGTCACTGACCGGCCTTGGGAAGATGTACAAGGGCACCTTCCTCGACACCGGCCTGCCCGGGCTGACCCTCACCACCTGCGGTCTGCCTTACGCCGTGGTGACGAAGCACCCGCTCCACATGTGCGAGGAGGAGGTGAGCAACGAGCTCCGGCCTGCCCTGGACTCCGCGCTCTCCTTCACCCAGGACGCGGGCCGGGTCGTTGTCACCGACTGGTTCACACTGGAGAAGAGCCCGATGCAGGTCGTCGAGCTGCTCCAAGCCCGCTGAGCACCGCCGGTACCGGTCAGGTGAGGGACCCCTGTGGGCCGTTGCCACGGCCCGAAGGGGCCGACCCTGGCTTTGCCGGACAGCCCAGGGCAGCATGGGGCGACTGCTGGAGTACTACGCTGGCCGCCGCCCAGTAGAGGGACAGCAGTGAGGGCCTCGGCGGTGTCGTGTCGACGGCAGACGCCCGCCCCCCGATGAAACAGGAGCCCATGTCGTGGCGAGTGGCACACCGGAAGAGACTCCGCAGGAGTGGACCCCGCCGCCCGGGTCCTGGGCGTCGTCGGCGGCCAACCGCCGGAGCATGGTGGGCAACCGCAGCCGGGACACACAGCCGGAGCTCGCGCTCCGGCGGCTGGTCCACGCGGCGGGGCTCCGGTACCGCGTGGCCGCGAAGCCTCTGCAGGGCATGCGCCGCAGTGCTGACCTGGTGTTCCGGCCGACCCGGGTCGCCGTGTTCGTCGACGGCTGCTTCTGGCACGGGTGCCCGGAACACTTCGTCCCGCCCAAGACGAACCCGGACTACTGGCGGGAAAAGATCGGCCGCAACGTCCAACGGGACCGGGACACCGACGCCCGGCTCGCAGCCGAGGGCTGGCTCGTGCTGCGCTTCTGGGAGCACGAGTCGGCGGAGGCCTGCGCGCCGACGGTCGTGGACAGGGTCCGGAAACGGCGCGCAGGCGGACCCGTCAGCTGACCTTCCCCCGGTGCTGGACGAAGTAGTCGTGGCGGGCGTGGTCCTGCTGGCCGATGAAGGCCTTGAACTCGCCGAGCTTGTAGGCCAGCTCGCCGTTGCTGCGGGCCGTCTTCTCCACCTGGAAGTCGCGCTCGATGTGAGCGATGCGCCGCTCGATCTCCGGCGGCGGGAGCGTCTTCCCGCCGGACTTGGCGATGAGGTCGGCCATCTTCTGGGCGGTGAGGGCCTTATCCGGGTGATGGCGCAGGAGCAGGTAGACCGGGTCGAGCTCCGGGCGGTCCCATTCGACCGAGTCGGTACGCTTCTTCTCCTTGCGCAGGGCGCTGGCGATCGCCTTGCCGAGCGCCTCCGCGACGGGCGGGGGGAAGGCGTTGCCGATCTGGCGGTAGACGGTGGTCTTACGGCCTTGGAATTCCCAGTGGGAGTCCTTGCCGTACCAGCCCTGGATGCGGGCGACCATGGGGGTGGTCAGCTTGGGAACGTGCTCGCCGTCCGCGTCGGGGCCTGGGGCGTCATTGGCGACGCCCATGGCGTCGACCCCCAGCTTGAGCCAGGCGGCCTTGGCCCGGGTCGGGCCGAGGTCGGCACCGCCGTGCTTCTTGGAGCCGCCGACGATGGTGGGTGCGATGGCGCAGGCCTTCTCGGCCCACGCTTCCACGTGCTCCTTGGCCCAGCCGTTGGCTCCCATGAGGTCCTCAAGGAGCGTGCCCACGGTGGGGGCCGGGTCCTTGGAGGGCTCGGGCCAGTGGAAGTACTCGGCGAACTCCTTCTGCAGGGCGACCAGGACGAACCGCGGCCGGAGCTGGGAGACGCCGAATTGGTGGGCCTCCAGCAGGCGCCACTCGCCGACGTACCCGGCATCGTGGAGGAGCTCGAGGATGTGCTGGCGATAGGCGGAGAACCGGTTGCCGCTCAGGCCCTTGACGTTCTCCAGGAGCAGCGCCTTCGGCTGGACGTCCCTGCACAGGTGCACGGCCCAGGCGAACAGGTCCCGCTCATCCGTCGCGCCGAGCTGGTTTCCGGCAATGCTGAACGGCGGGCAGGGGACGCCCCCTGCGAGGAGGTCGACGTCCTTGTAGTCGCTAGGGTCCCAGAGCGACGGGTCAGCGACATCCCCGACCTTGACAATGGCCTTCGCCTCGAGGTCGGCGTCTTCGGGACTCATGCCCTCGGCCTGCATGAGCCGGGCGAGGTTGTGGCTGAGGGTTGTCGCGGCGTTCCGGTCGAGCTCCAGGGCGAGCCTGTGCGTGAATCCGGCGTTGTGCAGGCCGAGGGACTGTCCGCCCGCCCCGGCGCAGATCTCGACCACCTCAAGGCGCTCAGGTGCCATGAGACCTCCTCTCGGTGGCGCCGAAAGCCGGACGCCGACGTGTTCCTCTGCCAATGGCAGCCGTCTAATCTTTCTGCCGCTGCTGGCGGCAGCCTTGCCAGCACGCGGCCACTGTCCGGGCCGGCTGTGCTTGCGGGCTGCTCTGCAGCAGGTGTCACCAGCAGAACCTGAAGCGTAGGCGACACCACTGACACAGCCCAAAACGCCGCACTCAGATGCCCCAGGTCAGGGCCGGGCTCCGGGCCGTGTTCCGGGCCGGGGCTCGGTGCCGCACTGCCGCGGGCCGAGGCCTCCGGGGCAGGTCGCCTCCTGGCGTGGAGGGCCCGCCGCACAAGGGTAGGACGGGCCAGGACTATCCAGGGCGACTCCGCTCCGTAATTGCGCCTTGACGGGTTCCGCTTGCCTCGACAGGATGGTGAGCCCGCAGCCGGGGAGGGAGCAAGAAGACGTGGGACAGGCAGACCTGCCACTGGTGGAGCAGTTCCGGTCCTGGGTCCTCCCCTACGGGGGTGTGGGCACAGCTGACCGGAAGGCGTTCTTTGAGGACGCCCTCGTCGTGCTCGACACCAACGTGCTCCTCAGCCTGTACGAGTACAACCCCGCCGTGCGGAACCAGGTCCTGTCGGTCCTGGCGCAGATCTCCAAGCGCCTCTGGCTGCCCTACCAGGTGGGGCAGGAGTTCGTGCGGGGCCGGCGCCGTGTGATCCTCGAACGCAGGAGGGAGCTCGGCGACGCCGCGGCCGTCATCGACCGGCACCTGCAGCAGGCCTACAAGTCGGTGCTGGATGCCAGCGCGCACGTCAAGGTGCTTCTGAGGAAGTACGCCAATGACGACGCCGCGCAGAGCGGCCTGGACGAGACGATCAACCAGACGACGGTCAGGGCGCTGCTGGGTGAGTGGCAGGCCCTGCTGAAGGGCCATGCCAAGCAGTTGAAGAACGGCCACGACCTCCTGCCTGCCGCCGTGGAGTCGGATGATCCTGTCCTGCCGGAGGTGGCGGCGCTGTTCGAGGACCGCCTCGCCCCGCCGACGGAGTACGCAGTGGTGCGGCGCCGGACGGAGGAGGCCCTCTCTTTCCGGTTCCCGAACGAGATCCCTCCGGGATTCGCCGACGACGGGAAGAAGGGCAGGCCCCTGGACCGGGCCGGCGACTACCTCATCTGGGCTGAGATCCTGGACAAGGCGGCTGACTCGGGCGTGAAACGGGTCCTGCTCGTCTCCGCTGATTCGAAGAAGGACTGGTACGAGGAGCTCGATGCCGAGGGCGGGAAGCGCCCGTGGCCGCAGCTCTTCGAGGAGCTGCGGCAGCGAACGGGTGCCGAACTCCGTATCGAGCAGCCGGGGCAGTTCTTCCAGGGGATCGAGGAGTTCCTCGCCCCGGGCACAGAACTCACCACCGCCGCCTACGACGAGATCGACCGGGCGGCGGAGGCAGTGGCTCAGCGCAGCACCGAGGGTGACTCCTCGGTGACGGACGACAACGCCCACGTCATCACGCCGCCGGACGGCCTGGCGCTGGCGGCCTACCGTGCGGCGGGCCTCACGACCCGTACGGTGCGGCAGCTCGCGGAATCGGAGCGGCGCCGGCACTTCCAGTGGTGGCTGATCGGAGTGACGGCCGAACTCGGGTTCCGTGTGCCTGGCGACGACGAGCCCCTCGTGGAGCTCTGTGCGGCGGTCCGGTCAGAGGTCAGGCCCGCCCCGGAGTGGCATCCCGGGACCGAACTCGCCCAGGGCGAGTGGCCGTACCGCAGCGACACCTGGGTGGCTCCATGGTTCGTCCAGCTGGTGCGGGACGCCGGCGAGACCGACCGTCTGCCGCTGCAAAGGCTGGCCGCGCGACAGGTGCAGCCGAAGGCCTGACATCGGTGCGCATGCGGACGGCCCGTTGCGGGTCAATACGCTGGCGGGGCTGACCCACCCCGTTATTCGAGTTGTGGACACGGAGCCGAACAGAAGATGGCGCACAAGCCGATCGACATCACCCCCGACCCCAAGGTGCTCGTGGCGCTCACACGCACCCCGATCCTTCCGATCGACGCGCTCAGCGAGCTCATCGACAACGCCATCGACTCCTTCCGGGCCGCTGCCACCTCTGGGGCCCCGTCTGGGGTCCGCCAGGTGATCATTGAGGTTCCGGGGTCCGCCGAGGTTGCGCGGGGGGAGGGGATGATCCGCGTCCGGGACACCGGGCCGGGTCTCACCGAGGAGCAGATCGCCGATTCGATGCGGGCCGGCTACTCCTCCAAGAACCACTACGACACCCTGGGCCTGTTCGGCATGGGCTTCAACATCGCCACCGGGAAGCTCGGGCGCGTCACACGGGTGATCTCCGCGCGCGAGGAGGACAGCCACGCAATCCAGGTCACGCTCGACCTGCCGGAGCTCATGCAGTCCCAGACCTTCACCGCGCGGGCCGAGCAGATCGAGAAGCCGCAGGGCCTGCGCCACGGGACAGTCGTGGAGATCCGGGACTGGTGGCCGGACGGGGACGCCAACAGCGGCTTCATCCGCGAGCTCGCGAAGATGCCGAAGAACACACTGCGCAAGCGACTTGGGCGACGGTACGCCACCCTGCTGCGTCCGGACGCGGCCGACCCGGTGGTCATCATGGTCAACAACGACCGCTGCCAGGCTTTCGAGCACTGCGTGTGGTCGCCGGACCGCTTCGTCGAGCGGAAGGCCTACGGCAAGATCCCCGCCCGGATCAGCTTCGATCAGGTCATCAGCAGTGCACGGCGCTGCCTCCACGACGGCACCGACTTCGGCGAGCACGGCACCTGCCCTCGGTGCGGCGGGACGGAGAGCCGGGAGATAAGCCACCGGGTGCGCGGCTGGGTGGGCATCCAGCGCTTCGACGACCAGAACGACTTCGGGATCGACCTGATCCGGAACGGGCGGGCCATCCGCCAGGCGGAGAAGGCGGCGTTCTTCGAGTTCTCCGACGAGACCAGCGGGCGTGTAGAGCGCGAGTACCCGGTGGACCAGCAGTACGGCCGGATCGTCGGCGAGGTCCACCTAGACCAGGTTCCGGTCGACTTCCAGAAGCAGCACTTCCAGCTTGCCTCCGACGAGTGGCAGGAGGCCGTCGGGTTCCTGCGCGGAGGCTCCCTGCTGCCGAACAACTGGGCTGACGGCAAGGCGAACGACTCGCCGGTGTCGCTGCTCTTCCAGGGCTACCGGAAGGTCCGCAACTTCGGCCGCGGCGACATGTACATGGGCAAGTACAACCCCGCCAAGGGCAAGGCCGACCGGATCCCCCGGAGCGTCGAGGAGGAGTACTACCGGCGCTTCCTCAACCGCGAGCCCGGCTACCACAGCGACGCGAAGTGGTGGGAGCTCGTCGAGACGGCCGCGGAGCCGCCGATCCAGGTACTCCCCGAGTGCCCGGAGTGCGGCTTCCAGAACACGCCGACGGCCGAGGAGTGCGGGGGCTGCGGCGAGGTGCTCGACGGAAAGCCGTGCCTGGACGCCGGGTGCGGAAAGCAGATCCTGCGCTCCGCGACCGTGTGCCCGCACTGCGGCACCTCCCAGGTGCCCAGGGTCCAGCTGCCTTGGAAGTGCACGTTCTGCGCCCAGGAGAACAAGGCGGGCGCGGACCGCTGCGAGCAGTGCGGCCACGTCAAGGACGCGCCCCACCCGGCCAGCCCCGCATCGCTGAACTCCGCATCCGCGGACGCCGAGGAGCTCGGCGCAGAGCAGCTGGCTGTCGTGCTGGCGGACGGGAGGACGAGCAGCCCGCTGGACGTCCGGGTGCGGACGACGCACCGGCCGATCCTCCCGGCATTCGGGCAGGCGGCGGTCCCTCTCGTCACCAGTGCGGACACCCGGCAGATCACCGTCTACATCGACCCGACCCACGTGGTATTCACGGCGATGGGGCTGCGTCCGGAGTTCCTGGTCGCGACCGAGGTCGCCCAGTTCCTCCACTCCCTCCACCGCAACCTCCAGGGCCGACCCGGACACACGGCCGCCGTGCTGACCGCGGAAGTCCTCAAGAAGGGCTGGGGGGATGCAGTGACGGACAGCCCCGACGGCGTGCGGAGCGACATCAAGTCGCTGTTCGACCAGATCACGGAGCGGATCCTCAGGGCGCCGCATGCCGACCGGTTCTACGACGAGCTCGACGAGGCGCAGCAGCTTGCGCTCGCCGGGTCGATGATCAAGTCCGGCGCCGACCTTGCGGAGCTCGGGCGGCTCAAGTCCACCGGCGGCTACCTGCGCTACTGCGACCGCGATACGGTCAGCGCCTTCTTCGGACGCCACCCCGAGGGCTGGTTCAACGGGCTGGTCTGGGAGGACCCGTGGCCCAGTGAGAGCGAGGCGGGCACCGTGATCGCCCGGAAGCTGCAGGAGGACCTCCGGGTCAAGTACCTGCGCTGCCTCGAGGACTGCGCCTCGTACCTCCGCTACGACCAGCCCGAGCGGCTCATCGTCGTCCGGGCGCGGGCCGCCGTCGACTTCCTGGCCGGGAAGCTCGCATGACCCAGCGGATCGTCACCGACCTCAATCTGGCCGGGACGGGCTGGCAGTCTTTCGAGCGGACCGTGCAGCGCCTCATCATGGCGCGCGGGTACTCCGGGGTGCAGCTCGCAGGAGCCACTGGCGACGGAGGGGCGGACGTGGTCGGCAGCCTCAACGGTCGGCGCTGGCTCTTCCAGATGAA
Source organism: Kitasatospora sp. NPDC059827 (assembly GCF_042731675.1). Taxonomy (NCBI): domain Bacteria; kingdom Bacillati; phylum Actinomycetota; class Actinomycetes; order Kitasatosporales; family Streptomycetaceae; genus Kitasatospora; species Kitasatospora sp. NPDC059827. The sequence goes on from NZ_JBHWIV010000032.1 coordinate 12,135, forward strand.
GCGGTGGCGCTCCCCGGTGGGGCCCGAGGTCATCGCGCAGACTGTCGATGCCTGTCGGCGCTACGACGCGCAGATCCCGGTCGTCGTCAGCCTGAACGGGTTCGAGGCCTCGGTCCGGGCCCAGCAGGAGCAGCTCGCGGCAAGGGGGATCCCCCTGCAGCTGTGGGACCGGAGCGCGCTCCGCAAGCATGCGGAGCGCGTCCCGGACACTCCACCGGCGCTGCGGGACCCGGACCGCTTCCAGCTCCGCGCCTATCAGGAGCGGGCCGTCGACGGGCTGATGAACGAGCTGGTGAACGGTGCCCGCAGCGCACTCGTCGTCCTTGCGACCGGACTCGGCAAGACCTTCGTGGCTGCCGAGTTCCACCGGCGCGCCCACGCCTTGCGGCCCGGAGTGAAGACGCTGGTCCTCGCGCACCGGAACGAGCTCGTGTACCAACTCGAGCGCGCGTTCTGGCCCCTGCTGCCGGCCTCCGCGGCGACCGGGGTGTGGAACGGCTACGAGCGCCCGGACAAGGACGCGCTCAACGACCTCGACGTCGTGTTCGCCTGCGTGGACAGCGTCGCCACCGCCGTCGAGGCCGGACGCGACCTGCCGGAGTTCGGCCTGGTCGTCGTCGACGAGTGCCACCACCTCGGAACCACCGCCTACGACGCCGTGCTCGGCGAGCTGTCGGCTGCCGAAGGCGGCGCGTTCCTCCTCGGGATGACCGCGACACCTTGGCGGCCCGACGGGAAGTCCCTGCACGCCTGGTTCGACTTCCCAGTCGTGGACATCGACATGGTGCGCGGGCTCCGCGAGGGGTACCTAGCCAATGTCGACTACCGGATGTTCACCGACAACATCGACTGGGACGCGCTGGCCGCCGGGCTCGCCGAGGCCGCCCCCGCGCTCACCCCCCGGGGGATCAACCGGACCGTCTTCATCGACGAGTGGGACGACGCGGTCGTCGACCGCCTCGCCGAGGCTTGGGCCGAACAGAAGAGCCCGCGGGGCATCGTCTTCTGCGGGACCATCGACCACGCCGAGCGGATGGCGGGCCGGATCAACGCGCTCGGGTTCACCAGCGCCGAGGTGATCGCCTCCCGGACGGCGGACGGCAAGGCGGTGGACGCAGCCACCCGCAACCGCCTCCTGTGGGACTTCGCCGACGGCCGCACCGGCATCCTGTGCGCGGTCGACGTCCTCAACGAGGGCGTCGATGTCCCGGACGTCAACATCGTGGTCTTCCAGCGGGTCACCCACAGCCGCCGGATCTTCGTCCAGCAGCTCGGCCGCGGGCTGCGCCTGGCGCCCGGCAAGGAGAAGGTGGTCGTCCTCGACTTCGTCTCCGACATCCGCCGGTTCGCCGCGGGCCTGAGCCTGCAGGACTCGCTCAGTGCCCGGGGCGGCGCCGCCCGCGACCCCAGGGTGACGATCGGCAGCGAGGTCAGGTTCCTGCGGGCCAACCGCGCGGACCAGGCGGGCGAGCAGTTCCTGCGCGAATGGCTGGACGACCTCGAAGCGGTGCAGGACGCCGGAGAGGACGTGCACATCCTCCGCTACCCACCCGACAGCTCGATCACGGCTGCCGCGAAACGATAGGACTCCCTGAACGTGAGCGACCACCACTCCGACCCCGCCGCCGACTGGCACCGGCTCAAGCCGGACACTGCCATCGCGGTCGGGGGCGTCCTCGACCTGCTCAGGAACGGCGACGCCCAGGACGACGCCCAGAACCTCCTCGACGCCTACCTGTACGCCAAGCGCCTGCTGGCCGAGTCCATGCAGGCCCTCGTGCGGACCGGCCTGCCCGTAGAGAGCGACACCTTCCGGGACCTCCGCGCCCAGCTCGCCGCGCGGATGGCGGAGGAGTACGGGGAGCGAATCCCGGAGCGCTACCTCACCGTGCCGTACGGCAGCCGCACCCACGAAGAGCTGTTCTCGATGCTCCTGCGGAGGTTCAAGCAGCCGGTGAGCGCTGCCCTCCTGCGCGTGGTCACCAGGGACTCCGTGCACACGGAGCGCCGCACCCGGGAGCTGCGGGAGCTGGGCCTCGACATCGTCCCCAGCCGTGAGGGCGGGAGCGACGTCTACACCTTGAGGTCGCTCGAGCTCGACACCTCGCTGATCCCCACGATCATCACCAACAACCTCCGGGACAAGAAGGCGTCCGAGCAGGAGAAGAAGGCGGCAGCGGCCGTCCTCTCGGGGCAGGCCGACTGATCCGCGGGCGCCGACGCGTCGGCCCGCGCCCCGGCACGGTTCTGGACCCGTGGCGGGGCGCAGGGCAGATGGCCGGACCCGGTCCCAAGCGGCCGCCCCCTGCGGTGCCGTAGCAACTGGTGTCCGTGGCACCTCGGGTTGGTGCCAGCTCCGGGGTACCGCGGGGCGAGGACGCCACCGAGCCAGCCGCGCCCCATTCCCGTCCGCGGCTCGGGACGAAGGGCTGCCTCCAGGTGGCTGCTTCAGCACCACCCGGCTGCCGGAACCGCCACGGCCAGCCGCAGTGCCGGGCACCGTACGGTCCGCCTCCGATCACACGGGCCCGGCCCCGCAAGGTGTCAGTTGCAGACCGGAAGGCCTCAGCGTCGCCTTGCCTCGTTACGGTCACAGGCGCACGGCAGCTCCGGACCACCCCCCGGCCGCCCAGCCCGACTGTGATCTTCCTATTGCCCCAAGTCCTATGCTGGGAGCCATGCTTAAGGGAGCGATCAGCCGCGAATCCGTCCTCAGCGCCGTAGACGAGTACGACCGGATCGGCCAGGACGCCTTCCTCGCTGCACACGGGTTCGGCCAGGCCCGCAACCACCTGCTCGTCCACGAGGGCAGGGAGTACGAATCCAGGGCCATCGCAAGCGTCGCCCACCGGTATGAGTACGGCACGGCGCTGCTGCCCGCCGAGTTCCACGGCAGCCCCGGGGACGCCGTCGTCTGGCTGGAGCAGCTCGGCTTCACCGTCAAGTCAGTCCGCAATCCCGACTGGGCCTGGGATGAGATCGTCCTCGCGTGCGCTATCACGGCGGACAACGGCTGGAGAGGGCTCGGCGCCACCGACCGCCGCGTCGTCGACCTGTCCGAACTGCTCCAACTCCTGCCGATCCACGACCCCTCCTCCAGAAACGACACCTTCCGCAACGCCAACGGGGTTGCGCGTAAGACCTTCGACATCGCCACACGCCATCCCGACTACCAGGGCAAGCCCACCAACGGCGGCGCTACGGACCTCGGCGTCCTGCAGGCGTTCCTCGACAGCCCGGTGGAGATGGCTGCGGCAGCCCAGCTGATCCGGGCCGGCATCCTCACCGGCGGCCTCAAGGCACCAGCCGCAGCAGAGGAGGACCCGGAAGAGTTCGAAGCTCCAGAAGGCCGCCTCCTCCTGCGCCAGCACCTTGCCCGCGAAAGGAATCCCGGGCTGCGCCGTCGCAAGATCGACTCAGCGGTGCGGCACGGACAGAGCCTTGCCTGCGAGGTCTGCGGCTTCGACTTCCAGCGGACCTACGGCACCCGCGGCACGGGGTATATCGAGTGCCACCACGTCGTCCCCTTGCATGAAGCGGGAGAAGGCAGGACAAAGCTCTCCGACCTGGCTCTGATCTGCGCGAACTGCCACCGGATGATCCACCGCCGCGCCCCGTGGCCAACGCCTGAGCAGCTTCGGTCCCTGCTCGCGGAAGTCAGCGGGCAGGATGCCCGACAGAGCGAGTTCTGACGGGGGCTTCGTGCCGACCGCCGGGAATGCGTCCGTCCGGCCGGCCGGGCTGTCCGGTTGTCGGGCCGACCCGCCGTTTGCGAAAGCACGGAGCACAAGGCGAGGCCAACCTCCGATCCGCGCCTGACAAAGGAGCAGGTTAGCGGTCCCAGCCCCGCGCATCACAGCAGGGCTGGGACCGCAACCGGTCACACCTGGTTGGCCTGAGGATCGGGCAGGCGCGGTGCCCGCTCCTTCTCGTGCTCCCACTCTCCTGGCCGGGCCACCACCCAGAGGCTGCCCTCGATCTCGGCACTCGGCCTCCCCTCATGGGCGGGGCTCGCACGCACCACCCGGTGGGAGACGAACTCGCCCTTCCCGGGCACCGGTCCGCCGAGCGCGGCGGCGATGTCTTGGTGCTTCTGGTAGTCGCCGAGGATGATGATCCCTTCCTCGCGGAGTTTGGGGCGTGCACGGCCCTTGCCGCCTTCCCGTACCCGGGCCATGTAGTCGACCTGCTGAGCCGCCGTTCGCACCACCCCGCGGCCGATCCGCCGACCGAGGACGAGCCGGAAGAGCTGGTTGATCCGCGCCTGGCCCTTCTTCGCGCCAGGGACGAGGATCTTCTCCCTGGTGTCGGCGTCCAGGTGGAGCAGGACGTTCTCCGGCAGCTCTGCGTCCTTCCAGATCCAGACGATCTTGTCGCGGTGTTCGGCCCGGATGGTCATCTTCTGGTCGCGGTTGCTGCCCCCGTTGAGGATCTCCGGCCGTATCCGCACCAGGCCCGCGCTCCACCTGCTCTCGACGTCGTCAGCCCACACCAGCAGGCAGAGGTGCCCCAGAGCCTCCGGCGGGATCATCCAGGCACCGAACCTCTGCGAGTACTTGCAGTCCACATCGACCGCGGCAATGCTGTAGTCCATCTCGTCGCCGTTATCGAACCCGAACCTCCGCTGGAGGTTGATCTCCACCATCGTGCCGGCGTGGGTCTTCTCGGTCTTGAGCAGTTGGTTCCAGGCGTAGTGGCCGGTGTGCTCACCGTTGAGCAGCTGGTCGATGGTCTCCCTCAGGACGGCAGCGAAACGCTGCCCTAAGGGGTCCATGCACACCAGTTCAGCCCGCACCCTTCCCAGCTCTTCGTCACCCCCGTCGTCCTGCAGGTCAGAGAACAGCGGTAGCGGCACAGCCTCGAACGTCATCGTCATTCCTCCTGTGATGCTGCTTGGACTTCTGTATATGTACACGTGCGGGTCCTGCCGACAGGAAGCAGCCACCCCGACTGCGGGCCACGGGGCAGCAGTACACGCGCACGGGGCCGCGAATGCGGCCGACGGTCTTGGGGTTCCGCACCACCGGCCGGCTGCGGCCTCCCTGCCGTCGGACGACATAGAGAACGCCTGGAGCCTCTGCCCCGTCCCGTTGTGATCGGAGAGCAGGTCCACACTCGGCGCAGCGGCGTCCACACAGCATGGGAGCGCGTGTACCTGGCCACCATGAGCCCGTCTCTGCCGACGTCCGTCCTACGGCGGATCTGCATCGGGGGTTCCTGAGCCGACGGGCAACCTGAACCGGGTTCTGCCGCAGGTGACAGTGGCTCCTGGGGCAGGTCAGAGACCGCCCGGGTGGCTGGAAAGCCAGGCTGCATGCCGGTCGCGCAGCCGGTCCCGTTCCTCGGGCGTGTTGAGGAAGACGTCGGCGCCACCGTCGTAAGGGTGGCGGATGCGCCGCAACTGGATGTCGGTGATCAGGACATCGACCACCTTGTCGTCTGCGACTTCGCTCAGCAGGTGATCGATGCAGCCACGCTGCCAGAGACGCCTGGCGGCAAAGAGATGGGCGTAGGCAGGGAGGAGCGGGCCGGTTACGACGTGCGGCACCGGGCTGCCGACCGCCCCGGATAAATCCGTTGGCACCGAGAGCTTCCGGATGACAAGACTGCACCGGTGAACACCCCGCCCCCTCTGCCAGTACCGGACCCGCGCACCCGCGACGTCGTTCCCGACCGTGCGGGCATGGACGCCTTGGCGGCCGGCCTGGTTCTGCCCGGCAACGCGTCGATGTACGTCATGAGCGCGCTGGAGACGTCCCGCGAGCTCATCCGGCACTCCTACTACCGGTACGAGTTCGCCACCGTCGCCGTCACGCATTCCCTGTTCGCCCTGGAGCACGTCCTTGCCGGGCGGCTGGCCGTCGACGAACCGCTCCAGACCCTCCTCGAGCGGGCCGGCGACACGGGGCTCATCCCGGTCGAACTCGCTGCCGAGCTCGACCGCAGTCAACTACTACGCGACGGACTCACGCAGGGCGCCGTGACAAGTGCCGCTCTTGGCCCGGCCAGGGCCATCGCCCTGGTGCGTGCCGTCTTCGATGCCGTCTCCCTGCTTCTCCGCCCACCATCCGCGGCAGAAGCGGCAGCCGTCGACATGAGCCGGGCACAGCCTGAGGACCGACTCGCCCGGCTGTGGGAGGAACACCGGTGCGCCCTGTACCCCGACAGCTTCCGCGGCGTGGACATCGAGGGCGTGGAGCTGATCCTCCTGGACGCCGACGTCGCCGGCCTCGTCCGGCGAGAGTTGGACGGTGGGCTCGACAACAGTGGCATCGCCATGCTCTGGGCGTGCATCGCCGACCTCGACAAGGTCGTGCCCCTGATCAACTCGGAGTACTGCGCCTCCTACTTCGCGAGACTTCGGACGCTGGCCAGGCTCGCAGCAGCACGCCACATCCCCACCGCGACCTGACCGGTGGAGTCGAAACCGCAATCTCCCACGGTCCTCGTCAGGTTCGGGCCTGGCCGCGTTCGATGCTGCTCCCCCTGAGCGTCTGACGGTCGTGCCGGCGTCGTAGCGGGGTGGCGGACTGCCTGTTGTCCCTGCGCCCTCGCCGCACCCGTGGGGGCGGTGCGTTCCGCGGGCGCCCGCCTGGCAGGGAACTGCGGCCCGCAGCTGCCTCATCGAGGGGATTCTTCCCACCGCAGCAGCTCCTCCCTCGCCTGCATGCTGCGTCATCGAGCAGATCCTCCACCTCAGTTGACCGTTGGTATGCCATCGGATACCTTCCCCTGGCATGACGCAGCGTCAAAGCAGTGCGCTGCAAAGGGAGAGAGTGTGTCCATAGCCACGTTCACGAAGCCGGTCACCACCGGCTTCCCGATCAAGCTCCTGGTCGTCCGCGAAGGGGTCATGGCAAACGCCGTCATCGACGGGGAGAACCTGCTCCACCTCGTCAACGACCCGGCGAAGGTCGAGGAGGACGCCAAGCGCGCCGCGAAGGCCGGCTACGAGGTCGACCCCTACGCCCGCATGCGCGCCGAGGTGCAGCGGCCCATCGGCACCGCGGCCGGCAAGAAGGCGAAGAACGTCGGCGAGTACGCGGACTACATCGCGGCCGGCCTGCGGGGGGACTTCGACAGCGCCTGGTCGGTGCCGCAGATCACCCTCTGGTCCCCGCGTCCTCTGGCGCCGGACGAGAACGGCGTCTGGCACCTGCCGATCCGTGACGGCCTGATCGCCCTCGACGCCGAGACCCAGGTCACGGCGCTGCACCGGATCAGGAAGAACCAGGCGGCGTACGGCTTGGAGGACTTCGACTTCGGCGAGATGAAGCTCTCCGTCGAGATCTTCCACGGGATCAGCGTCATGGCCGCCCGGCAGATCTTCCACGACCGCAACCTCAAGGGCGTTCCGGTCGACAAGTCCCTGGCCATGTCGATGGACGGCCGCGACTTCGGCACCACGGTGACGCGCAAGCTGATGGAGTCGCTCAAGGTGCCGGCCGGCGGGACCACGGTTCCGCTGTCCGGCCTGATCCTCACCGGCAAGCGCCAGGTGTCGGACAAGGCTCCCGAGTGGATGACGATGTCCGTCCTGCGGACCCTCATCTCCACGGCCATGCTCGGCAAGGCCGGCATCCATGCCGCCTCGACGGGCATCGAGTACGAGGACATCCCTGCCGACAGGAACAACGACCGCCCCGACCAGGCCGTCGTCCAGCGCGAGATCATGGAGACGGTCGGCACCTTCCTGGCGGAGAACGCCGAGCTCTTCCACGCCAAGACCGCCATCACCGCACCCGCGGTCGTGGCAGGACTCGGCGCGACCATGAACCGCACCATGTCCTGGTCCGCCGACCCGATGCCCGAGGGCGTCACGCTCGACGCCCTCCTGACGGACGTCCAGTGGGACCGTGAGGCGAAGTACTGGGGCGGTGTCGCCGCCAAGGTCACCGACAAGGGCGCGGTCAGCTGGGCCGGCGGGGCCCGCGACTCCGGCCACAAGGTCTACGACGCGCTGAACTACCCGGAGACCGACACCGGCATGCAGATCCGCGGCCGCTTCTAGCCCGCGGGTGACGGCGGCTCCTCCCCGGCAGCGGTGGGGAGGAGCCGCCGGCCGACTGCAGTCGTGGCGGCGGCCGCGGCGGAGCGGGCTACGGCAGGGCGGGCCCGTCGGCTACATCAGGTCGCTGACGACCGGGTGGTCCGTGGAGACGGGGCAGTCGAAGACGCGCATGGTCTCCCGCCTCCCGAGTACGACGCCGGTCGGCCTCTGGTTCCGGCGCTGCTCGCTGGAAGCGCCTTCGAGGTGACCGACGGGCGCCCAGCTCCGCGTGCCGCCGTCCCACTCGTCGGTCGCGATCGCCGCGACGAAGCGCATCGCGCTGCCGCAGGCGCCGCACCGCAGCGGTCCGTGGTAGCCCTGGTAGTTCCAGGGTTCGTGGCCTCCGAGCTTCCAGCCCGGGGCCGTCGAGAGGTCCCAGGAGTAGCGGGGGTCGTACTCCTCGGGGTCGTCGGGGTGGCCGGGACGGGGACCATGCCCTGGGGGGCCTGCGGGCGCCATCGAGCCGATGCCGGGATCCGGGCCTCCTGGTGGCGTGACTGACGGCTATGGGCAGAATGTCCGGATGGACCAGCTGACCACTCTGACCTGGCAGTACGTCGCGGGCCGCGTCGAACCCGCAGAGCTGCCGATGGCCGCCGCCCACCTGCTCGTCGCCGGTTTCGACTCCCCCGCCCTGCGGGACCTGGCCGGCCGGGCCCCGAACGACGACACCGCCGAGGTCTTCCGCGAGGCGCTCGCAGAGCTCGGCAAGGCCGTGCCTGACGAGCGGACGGCCGACCGCTGCCTGATCCACCACCTGGCAGGCCTGCTGGCGGCCGGGGAACTCGCACCGGCCACGGTGGCGGGAGAGGTCTGGTTCCTCGCCATGAGGGGTGACACCGAGGCGGAGGAGGCGTTCATCGACGCCATCGGGCCCGAGTACCTGATGGACGTCCGCACGGAAGGCCCGACCGAGCAGTACCGCGCCTGGGCGGAGGGGATCCGCTCTGCCGCCGAACGGCTGTGTCGCACCGAGGCGCCGATCCGGTAGCCCACGGAGCATCCCGATGCCCGGCGGCCGGAAACCGACCCGTCATCCAAGTCCCTTTCCCCACAAGCGCGGACATGGACAACACGGCCCCGGACGGGATCCCGACCACCAGCTCGGACCTGACCGGCCGGGACGGCGTCGACGGGCTGTGCGCGGGCGCGGGCCGTCCGGTCCGCGCCCGTCCGTACGGCCCGTACGGCCCGTGCCGGGTTCGGCGGAGCCGGGTTCAGTAGATGAGGTAGCCCGGGCGGTGTCCCTCGTCGTCGATCTCCCCGGTGGCCTGGGCCCGCAGCTTGCGGGACAGTTCCTCCAGGGCCCGGGAGGCCGCGACCTCCTCGCCGATCCTGGCGAGCGGGCGGTCCTCCGCGCTCTTCTCGGCCTCGCCGTGCGCGCTCAGGCCCGGCGCCCGCGCGCCCGTCAACCTGGCGTCGCACACCGTGTGCACGCCGTCTTCGTCGAAGCTGAGCTCCACGTCCCACTGGTTGTGCATGCCACACCTCCTGGCGCAGGCCCCCGTCGCGCCGGTCCCGGCCGACCCGGGCGGTGGGCCCGTGGCGGCCGCTCACACCAGCGTGCGCCCGCCCCGCCCGTGGCGGCAAGCGCGGGCCCGTGGCCGCGAGCGGTGCCCGGCGCCGCGCCCGCTCGGCCCGGCCGCCGCCCCGGCGGTACGCTGGCACAAGCGCGCCGCGATCGCCGTCCCTCCCCCGGAACCGCCGGCGCGGCGCGGGGCAGCGACAACCTGGTGGTCCCTCCGTGGCGGTCTTCCTCCTCGCTCTGAGCGCGGCCTGCTGTCTGGGACTCGGCTTCGTCCTCCAGCAGCACGCGGCGCAGCGGGCCCCCCGTGCCGACATGCTGCACTGGCGCCTGCTGCTGGACCTGATGCGGATGCCGGAGTGGCTGCTCGGCACCGGGTTCATGGTCAGCGGCCTGCTGCTGTCCGCGCTCGCGCTCAACCAGGGCGAGGTGTCCCTGGTCGAGCCGCTGCTGGCGACCAACCTGATCTTCGCCATGGCGCTGTCCCGGGTGCTGACCCGTCAGACCCTCGGCCGCTCCGGCTGGGCCGGGGTGCTGCTGCTCGGCCTGGGGGTGACGGCGTTCATCGTGGCCGGGCGGCCCACCGGCGGCGGTCCGCCCGCCGGGGAGCTGCGCCACTGGCTGGTGGTCGGCACGGTGGTCGGGCTGACCCTGCTGCTGGTCACCCTCGCCCGACGGCTGCCGCTGTTCGAGGAGGCCACCCTGCTGGCCCTCGCCGCCGGACTCCTCTACGGCCTCCAGGACGCGCTCACCCGCACCACCACCCAACGCCTCGACCACGACGGGCTGGCGGTGGTGCTGCGCACCTGGCAGCCGTACGCGGTGGTGGTGGCGGGCGTGGTCGGGCTGCTGCTGGTGCAGAGCGCCTTCGAGGCCGCCCCGCTGCGGATGTCCCTCCCCGCGCTGACCGCCGCCCAGCCGCTGTCCGGGATCGCCTGCGCGGTCGGCTTCCTCGGCGACCGGCTGCGGGTGACCCCGGGCGCACTGGCCTGGCAGGCGGCCGGGCTGGTCGCGATCGTGATCGGGGTGATCGTGATCGGACGGCACCCCGCGATGCCCGGCAGCGTCCGCGAGACCCTGGAGTCCATCGGCGCGCCACCGGATGACCGGCCCGGCAGCGCCGAGAGCGACACCAACTCCGACCCCGACCCCGCCCCCGACCCCGACCGCAGAGCCGAGTAGGCCCACCGATGTGCTGGAGCGCCCAGGCGGACGCCGTGGCCGGCACGGTGGTCGCGGGCGTCGGCGTGGCCTGCCTGGTACGCGCCCGACGGTCCGGGCGACCGCAGCGCCTGCCGCTCGCCGCGCTCCCGCTGGTGCTCGGCGTGCACCAGCTCGTCGAATCCCTGGTCTGGCTCGGCACGGACGGCGAGCTGCCCGCCGGCCCCGCCTGGGCGGCCCGCACCGCCTGGGCGGTGATCGCCCTGCCGCTGCTGCCCGCCCTGGTGCCGGCCGGGGTCTGGTGCGCGGCCCGCGAACCCGGCCACCCGGCCACCCCAGCCCGTCGCCGACTGCTCGCCCTCCTCGCCCTGCTCGGCGCAGCGGTGGCGGTACCGCTCGCGGTCGCCGTCGCCACCCACCCGGTGACGGCCACCCGGCACGGCCACACCCTCGGCTATGGAACCGGCGTCCCGCACCCCGCCTTGCTGCTCACCGGCTACCTCCTCACCACCGTCGGCTCCCTCCTCCTCAGCGCCGACCACCTGCTCCGCCGCCTCGGCCTCCTCACAGCAACGGGCGCCCTCGCCTGCGCCCTGCTCTGGAGGTTCGCCTTCATCTCCACCTGGTGCGCCCTCGCCGCCCTCGCCAGCCTGCTACTCCTCCACTGGTCCGGACACCCACCCGCACCCACCGACACCCACCCACCCACACCAACCACCCACCTCCCCCTCACCTGACCAAGGCGAGAGGGACGCGCTGCGGGAGGGGGCGGTGGAGGGGGTGGCTGCGGAAGGGGGCGTAACGGGTGATTTTCCGACCGCCAACGGTCTCGACCCCCCTCGATGAGGGTCGGCGGTCGGAAAATCACCCAGCCCCCGGAGCTGCCATCCCCGGAACCGCCCCCGGACCAACCCCCCCCCCCCCGAGCCCCCCCCCCCACCCAAACCCCCCCCCGCCGGCCCCCCCCCACCGCCGCCCCCCCCCCCCCCCCCCCGCCGGGGGCCCCCCCCCCGGGGCCGAC
>NZ_JBHWIV010000032.1:23901-86922 GCF_042731675.1 Kitasatospora sp. NPDC059827
GACCAACCCACCCTCCCGAGAGCCCACCCCCGAACCAAAGCCCCGCGCAGCGGCCCCCGCCACTCGGCGCCCCCGCCACCCCCCGCTCGGCGGGGTCCCCGCAGCCGTTCGCGTCCCGGAGCCGGATTGTCACCCGGGCGGAGTAGGCGCAGGCTGGCAGGAGGGCCAGGGAAGCGGCCCGCCCCGGTCGGCCGCGGAACAGATGACGGCCGCCGGTCAGGCACGAGGGGCAGGGCAATGGCACGCGGGAAGCTCTGGGGCTACGTCGCGTCGGGGGCCCGGGCGCTCGGCGCGCTCGGCGGCGCGAACGGCGCGGGCGGCGCCGAACGCAAGGGCGGCGGGGGCACTGCGGAGGGGCTCGGCCCGTATCCGCCGATCTCGATGGCCGGCCCCCGGCCGCTGTCCCGTACGGAGCTGGACCGGCTGAGCTGGACCGGCCGCCAGGCCGGGTGCGAGCCCCAGGCGCGGCACGTGCAGGTCTCCGAGGTGGTGCGCCGGGTGGTGCGCGGCGGCGGCCGGGCGGCGGCCGTCACGCTGCGGCTGGCGCCGGGCCTGCCGGTGGTGGCCGGGGACGCCCGCCGGATGGAGGCCGCGATCGCCGGGCTGCTGGACCACGCGATCCGGCGCAGCCCGCTGGGCGGCCGGGTGCTGGTCCGCGCGGACGTCAAGCGCTCGGGCCCGTCGGCACCGCGCACCGCAACCGGGCGCACCGCAACCAGCCACGGCGCGACCGGACACGGCACAGCCGGACACGGCCGGGAGCGAGTGGAGATACGAATATCCGATCGCGGTTCGTACGAGCCGCCCGAGGCCCGCGAGTGGCTGCTGGCGGGCGTGCGGAGCACCGGACCGGTGGGACCGGCGCTGCACAGCCTGGTGCTGGCGGCCGGCGGCCGGCTCGCGGTGGAGCCGACCCCCGGTGGCGGCATGACCGTCGTCCTGCTGCTCGGGGTCGCCTACGACTGAGCCACGCCCCGGCCACCGCTCCGGCGACCGCCCCGACCGCCCCCAGGCGCCCACCGCACGGCGAACGGCGCGCTCCGAACCTAGACTTGCCCCATGCCCCGGCTCAACGACCAGGTCAGGGAGCTGCTCCAGGAGTACGCCGACCTGATCAACATCACCGGCGGGGACGCCTTCCGGGCCCGCGCCTACGAGAAGGCCGCCCGGGCCGTCGGCGGCCACCCCGAGGACCTGGCCGGTCTGGACGTCAAGGGGCTCCAGCAGATCCCCGGCGTCGGCAGGTCCACCGCCGAGAAGATCGCCGAATACCTCGCCGACGGGAAGATCTCCGCGCTGGAGGCCCTGCGCGCCGAGATCCCGTCCGGCGTACGGGAGATGATGGCCGTCCCCAGCGTCGACCCCAAGCGTGCCCTCTCCCTCTACCGGGACCTCGGGATCGGCTCGGTGGACGAACTCGCCGACGCGATCCGCGCCGACCGGCTGTCCGGTGTGGCGGGCTTCGGCGAGCGCAGCGGCGAGAAGATCCTGCACGGCATCGAGCTGATGCGGCAGTCCGGCGGCCGCACCCTGCTCGACGCCGCCACCGAGCTGGCCGAGCAGTTGGTCGAAGCGCTGTCCGCCGTTCCCGGCTGCACCCGCTGCACGTACGCGGGTTCGCTGCGCCGGATGCGCGAGACGGTGGGCGACATCGACGTGCTGGCGACCGCCGCCGACTCGGCCCCGCTGATGGCCGCCCTCACCGAACTCCCGTACGTGGCCGAGGTGATCGGCAGCGGGCCGACCAAGACCTCGGTCCGCACCACCGGGGGGATCCAGGTGGACCTGCGGGTCGTGCCCGAGGAGGACTGGGGCGCCGCGCTGGTCTACTTCACCGGGTCGAAGGCGCACAACATCAAGCTGCGCACGAGGGCGGTTCGGGCCGGCCTCAAGCTCTCCGAGTACGGGCTGTTCGAGGCCGCCGGCGACACCGGCAAGGGCCCGGAGAACGGAAAGGGCCCGGAGAACGGAAAGACTCCGAGGAAGAAGGACGAGGGCGCAAAGGTGGTGTCCGCGACCGAGGAGGAGGTGTACGCCGCGCTCGGGCTGCCCTGGATCCCGCCGCCGCTGCGCGAGGACCGGGGCGAGATCGAGGCCGCGCTGAACGGTGAACTCCCGGAGCTGATCCAGGAGTCGGACCTGCGCGGCGACCTCCACACCCACACCGACCTGACCGACGGCCTGGCCACCCTCACCGAGATGGTCGACACGGCGGCGGCCCGCGGCTACTCCTACTACGCCGTCACCGACCACGCGCCGGACCTGGTGATGCAGCGGATGACGGACGAGAAGATGCTGGCCCAGCGCGAGGAGCTGCGCCGACTCGCCGACCGTCACAAGAAGTTGCGCCTGCTGCACGGCACCGAGCTGAACATCGGCCCGGACGGCGGGGTGGACTGGCCGCCCGAGTTCCTGGCCGGCTTCGACGTCTGCGTGGCCTCCGTCCACTCGCACTTCACCCTGGACCGCGCCGCCCAGACCCGCCGGCTGGTCCGGGCCTGCGAGAACCCGTACGTCCACGTCATCGGCCACCTCACCACCCGGCGGATCGGCCGGCGCGGGCCGATCGACGTCGACCTGGACGCGGTGTTCGCGGCCGCCGCCCGCACCGGCACCGCGATCGAGATCAACAGCTCCCCGCAGCGGCTCGACCTGCGGGACGAGGACGTGCTGCGGGCCAAACGGCACGGTGTGCGCTTCGCGATCGACAGCGACGCCCACGCCACCGGCCAGCTCGGCTACCCGCGCTTCGGCATCGGCACGGCGCAGCGCGGGTGGCTCACCGTCGACGACGTGGTCAACGCCTGGACGTGGCAACGGTTGAAGCACTTCCTCCGCAAGGACGCACTACGGAAGTAGTGCCCCGCACTACGACCGTAGTTGCCGAGCCCTCGGCGCACCGCCCGCACACCCCCGCCCTCACACCCCCCGAGTGATGCCCCCGGTCGAAGCCCCCGGCGAGGCCAGCACCCGCGCCGCGCTGCGGTGCCCGAGCCCGGCCGCCAGGTGGAGGTCCCCGGTGTCCAGGAACCCGGCCAGGAAGCCCGCCGCGAAGGCGTCCCCGGCCCCGGTGAGGTCCCGCACCTCGGCGACCGGCGGCACCGGCACGGTGAACAGCCCGTCCCCCGGCACGTCCACGGTGGTCGGCTCCGCGCCCGCCTTGGTGACCACCGTCGAGGCCGCCAGCCGGGCCCGCTCCGGCCCGGGCAGGCCGTCCACCAGCAGCCCGAGGTAGGCGGACTCGGAGCGGTTGGCGAACACGAAGGTGGGCGCCAACTCGGCCAGCAGGGCGAGGAAGCGCTCCCGCCCGTACTGCTCCAGCATCCCGGTGGAGGAGGCGTCCACCGAGGTGGTGCCGCCCGCCTCCCGGACCCGGTCGAGCGCGTCAACCGCCGTCCGGCCGACCGGCTCGCCGTCGAAGGAGTAGGCGGGCACGTGCAGGTGGGTCAGTCCGCCCAACCAGTCGTCCGGGACGCGTTCCAGCAGCTTGGCGGCGCCGCGGTCGGGCAGCATGGTCCGTTCGCCGTCGCGGTCGATCAGCACCACGATGCTGCCGGTCCGACCGTGCCGCTGCACCCGGACGTCCACGCCGTGGCCGCCGAGTTCGGCCACGACGCCGTCCCCGATGGCGTCCGCGCCGACGCAGCCGAGGAAGCGGGCCGGGTACTGTCCGGCGGCGAAGCAGGCGACGTTGGCCGCGCTGCCGCCGCGCCGCCGGAAGACCTGGGCGCCGGAGTCGGTGCCGTGGCGCAGCGGCCCGTCGACCCAGACCACGATGTCCTCGACGAGGTCGCCGAGCACCCCGAGCACGGGTCAGGCCCCGGCGGTCGCGGCGGCGGACCCGTCGGCCCGATCAGCCCCACCAGACCTACCGGCCCCACCAGCCCCACCACCCAGGGCTGCCAGCGCCGCCGCGATCTCCCCGCCGAGGCGGACGTTGCCGCGGTAGACCTCGACGTTGACCTCCAGGCTGCGCCCGCCGGTGTCGCGCTGGATGTGGTCGAGCAGGAACGGGGTGGAGGCGTTGCCGGTGATGCCCCGGCGCTCGGCCTCGGCCCAGGCCCGGGCCAGGATGCCGTCCAGCTCCTCCGGCGGCAGCTGCTTGGCCGGGTCGACCGGGTTGGCGATCAGCACGGCCTGCGGCAGGTCGAGCCGGTCGCGGGCGTCGATCACCGCGGCCGCCTCCGCGGCGGACTGCACGGCGAAGTTGATCTCGTGGCCGGAGTCGGTGACGTAGAAGCCGGGGTACTTGGTGGTTCGGTAGCCGATGACCGGGATGTTGAGGGTCTCGAAGCGCTCCAGGGTGGCCCGGATGTCGAGGATGGACTTCACTCCGGCGCTGATCACGGTGACCGGGGTGGCGGCCAGGGTGGTCATGTCGGCGGACTCGTCGAAGCTCTCGGCGGCACCGAAGTGGACGCCGCCGAGGCCACCGGTGGAGAAGACCCGTACGCCCGCGCGGTGGGCGAGGAAGGCGGTGGCGGCGACGGTGGTGCCGCCGTGCCGGCCGAGCGCGGCGACCACCGGCAGGTCGCGCAGGCTGACCTTGTCCAGGCCGTCGGTGGCGGCGAGTTCGGTGATCTGCTCGGTGCTCAGGCCGACGGTGGGGACGCCCGCGTGCACGCCGATGGTGGCGGGGACGACGCCCGCCGCCCGCAGCTGCTGCTCGGCCTCCAGCGCGACCGCCAGGTTGCGGGGTCGCGGCAGGCCGTGGGTGAAGATCGTCGACTCCAGGGCGACCACGGGCCGGCCGTCGGCGACGGCCCGGGCGACCTCCTCGGAGATCTGGATGGCGGGGGTGCTGGCGGGCTGTCCGGTCATGGCGGGAGCTTCCTGTGAGATGCCACTGCGGTGGGGCAACGTGACGCTCAGCGTATGGACGGTTCGGATCGGAAACCAGAATGAGTCCTGGGGTTTCCGATAGCTGGTCAGCTATTGGTTCGCACTAGGATGACCCGCATGGGCTTCACCTTGCGGCAGCTGGAGGTCTTCCTGACCGTCGCCGAGACGCTGCACTTCGGCCGGGCCGCCGAGCGGCTGCACATCTCGCAGCCGACGGTCAGCCAGGAGGTCGCCCGACTGGAGCGGACGGTCGGCGTCGAGCTGTTCGACCGCAGCCGCCGCTCGGTCGCGCTGACCGAGGCGGGCGAGGTGATGGCGACCGAGAGCGCGAGACTGCTGGAGCAGGCCGGCGCGATGCTGGCCCGGGTCCGGCTGCACGAGGAGTCCCGGCTGGGGACGGCCCGGATCGTCGCCTCCCCGAGCGTGGCGAACCGGCTGCTGCCCGCCGTGGTCAGCCGGGCCGAACAGGAGCTGCCCGCGCTCGACACCGCCGAACTCGCCGTCGACACCGGCCAGGTCTCCGCCACCCTGGCCGGCGAACTCGCCGACATCGGACTCGGCCGCTTCCTGGAGGACGTCCCCGGCTACCGGCTGGAGCGGATCGCCGACGAGCCGGTCCGGGTCGCCCTCGGCCGGGACCACCCGCTGGCCGCCCGGACGACCCTGCGGCTGGCCGAACTGCGCGACCTACCCCTGCTGTTGTGGCCGCGCGAACAGCACCCCCGGTACTACGACCACGTGCTCGGCCTGTGCGCGGAGCACGGCGTCGACCCGCCGGTGCTGGTCAGCCCGCCACGGATCGTCGGCTCGCGGCTCTACCTGCTCGCCCGCAACCGCGCCTTCTCCCTGGTGCCCGGCTCGATGACCGGCCACCTCACCGAGGACGTGGCCACCGTGCGGCTGGACGGCCGGGCCACCCTGCCGCTGGAGATGCAGTGGCGCACGGACGACCGCCGCCCCCCGCTGGCGACGCTGCGCAACCTGATCCGCCAGGAGGCCGCGGCCCTGGAGGAGTGGTAGCGGCAACGGCCCGCCCACGGTCCGGGAGGGCGGACCGACGCCCCGCCGGAGGGCCCGAAAGCGACTCTTGACGGTCACATGCCAGCGCCGGAAGGATGCCCGGATCACCCACTCGGCCCGTCGCGCGCCGACGGGCCGCCCGACCCCGGGGACCCACCTTGGCCCTGTTCCCCCGGCGCTCCCCGCGCCACCTGCTGCGCCGCCTCGCCGGACTGCTCGGCGCCACCGCCCTCACCCTCGCCGGCACCCTGACCGCCGCCGCCCCGGCCCACGCCGACTTCGGCAGCGACTACCACGACCCGGTCACCGCCACCAAGCCGCTCACCCGCCCCGACACCCGCTCCTGCACCGTCGAGGTGATGCACGACCGGGAGTTCCGCAACGGCTACGGCAACCCGCCCGACACCCCGTACACCGCCACCCTCACCCCGCCCGCCGACTGCGCCGGCCCCTGGTCCGCCGTGGTCCTGGACCTCCACGGGCAGGTCGCCGGGCGGCAGTTCGACCGGATGTTCAGCGTCCGCGTCGGCGGTGTCGAGGTCCTGCTGTCCTCCACCCCGGAGCCGTCCCCGGACGGCATCCAGTGGAACGTCGAACGCGATCTCACCCGCTACGCCCCGCTGTTCGCGGCCGGACCGCAGCCGTTCTCGCTCGACCTCGCCAACGTCACCGATGCCACCTACACCGGCGTCTACAAGGTCTCGGTCGGCCTGACCTTCTACACCGCGAACGACCGCTGGCCCGCCGCCCACGGCGCCGACCAGGTCCTCACCACCGGCCCGTTCTCGCTCACCCAGGCCGCCCCGGGCACCGCCGAGGACCTCACCTTCCCGCAGAACCTGCAACGGCTGACCGCCGAGGTGTACGCGCGGGGCGGCGGCGCCTGCGAGGAGTTCGCCTACGCCTCCGCGCCGGACGCCTTCGTCACCGCGAACCCGTCGATCGGCGCCTGCGGCAAGGGCCCGTTCCGCGAACTGAGGCTGACCGTGGACGGCCGGGTGGCCGGCGCCGTCTGGCCGTACCCGGTGATCTACACCGGTGGTTGGGACCCGCTGCTGTGGCGGCCGGTCCCCGGTGTCTTCGCCTTCGACCTGCCCGCCTACCGGCTCGACCTCACCCCGTACGTCGGTCTGCTGCTCGACGGGCGCCCGCACAGCGTCGGCATCGCGGTGAACGCCTCCGAGGCGCAGAGCAACGACGTCTGGACCGGCCAGGTCAACCTGTTCGCCGAGGTCGACCACGACACCGCCCGCACCTCCGGGCAGCTCACCGACTACCGGGTCGCCCCCGAGGCCGCCGTCACCACCCGGCTCACCGACCACGGCGGCGGCAGCGGCGACTGGACCGTCACCGCCGCCCGGCACGACCTGGCCCGCGGCTGGGTGCAGACCTCGCACGGCCGGATCACCACCGAGGTCCGCGACGACCTCGCGTTCAGCTCCGCCCAGCAACTGCGCGACAGCGGCAACGACGTGACGCTGCACAACGGCACCGACCTCACCCGCACCACCGCCACCTGGGGCGGCGGACCGCACCGCACCACCACCGTGCACGAGGGCGAACCGCTGGACGTCACCTACAAGGTGACCCACGACGCGGCCGGGAACACCGACCAGAACACCGCGATGGACCTCGGCTACCACCGCGAGGCCACCACCGCGACCGGCGGCCACGTCACCGGGCGCAGCACCGTGGACCACACCCTGCGGCCCACCGCGACCCGCCACGACGGCGACCGCACCGTCCGGACCGGCAGCAGCACCGAGGACTACCGCAGCACCGGACCGGACGGGCCGTACCACCGGACGCTGAGCTTCGTCGACGGGTGGCCGAAGCCCTGAGGCACTCCCCCCGAGGCCCCTGGGGCCCCCGGAGGCACGACTTGCGAAATTCGCCCGATTTCGGACTGTTCACCCCTGGTGCACGGCTCGTAGGAAGCGCATGATGGGAGGTGGACCTGCGAGGTAGCTGAAGGAAGTTCGACCGCAGGAGGCAGTGGCGACAGGTCGAGACGGATCAGGGTCTGCCGCTGGTACTACCTCGGTCGACGATCGAACTACCGGCCGGAGGACGTGATGTCCGGAGGCCACCCCCACCTCGCAGGTTCCACGCGTCCACGGAGCATCCCCTCGGCCCCGTGGACGCGCCCTCGCGCGCTGCCGCCCTCGCGCCCTGCCGCGCGCTACCGCGGCACCGGGTACCCCATCTCCCAGGCGTGCACGGCGATCCCGACCCGGTTGGGCACGCCCAGCTTGCGCTGGATGCTGGCCACGTGGGTCTTCACCGTCCCCGCGGAGATGAACAGTTCGGCCGCGATGTCGGCGTTGGTGCGGCCCGCCGCGACATGACCGGCGATCTCCACCTCCCGTTCGGTCAGCGGCACCGCCACCCCCGCCGCGGCCGGACGCGCGGGCCGCCGCGGCGCCGTCACGTGCTGGAGCAGCCGCACCGTGACCGACGGGCTGATCAGGCTCTCCCCGTCCGCCGCCGCCCGTACCGCCTCGGCCAGCAGGGCCGGGCCGGAGCGCTTCAACAGGAACCCGGAAGCGCCGTGCCGCAGCGCCGGGTAGACGTACTCGTCCAGGTCGAAGGTGGTCAGCACCACCACCCGCACCGATCCGGACAGCCGCCTGGTCACCTCCAGCCCGTCCAGCCGCGGCATCCGGATGTCCACCAGGGCGACGTCCGGCCGCAGTTGGGCCGCCAGCTCCAGTGCGGCGACGCCGTCCACGGCCTCGCCCACCACCTCGATGTCCGGCTGGGCGTCGAGGATCCGGCGCACACCGCGCCGGACGGCCTCCTGGTCGTCCGCGACCAACACCCGGATCACCCGCGGGCACTCACCGTTCGCACTCGTCACACCGGGCAGTCTCCCGCACCGACCGGCGGGCGGGAAAGGCCGGGAGAGGCCGGGAGAACCTGGTAGACGGCGGGAAGGACGGGAGGGCGGGAGAGGGCGCCGGGAAAGTTCACGCGGCCGGTCCGGCGCGGTTCACCTCCGCCCGGTGAAGCTGACCGCCATGAACGCTTCCAGTGGACGTCCGCCCGTCACCCCCTCCGTCAGCCGGCGCGGGCTCCTGGCCGGGGCGACCGGCCTGAGCCTCGGCGGCGCCGTCTCCCTCTCCGGCGTCGCGGCCACCCCCGCCGCCGCCTCCCCGCTGCTGTGGGAGCGGCCGGAGCGCTCCGGCGCGCCGCGGGTCGGCGGGCTGCACCTGCAGTTCGGCTCGGACGCCTCGCGCGAGGTCACGGTCTCCTGGCACACCACCGCGTCCGTCTCCAACCCCCGGGTGATGTACGGGACTTCGCACGGCGGCTTCGGGCGCACCGAGCAGGCCGAGACCCGCACCTACCGGGACGCCAACTCCGGTACCGAGGTCCAGGTGCACCACGCCCGGATCGGCGACCTGCACCCCGACACGGACTACGTCTACGCGGCCGTCCACGACGGCGCCACCCCCGAACTCGGCACCGTCCGCACCGCCCCGCGCGGCCGGGCCGCCTTCACCTTCACCAGCTTCGGCGACCAGGGCACCCCGACCCTCGGTAAGCAGACCGCCAACGGCTACGCCAACGACAACCTCGGCAGCCCGGCCGCGGGCGACACCACCGCCGGGGTCGAGCGGGTCGCCCCGCTGTTCCACCTGCTCAACGGGGACCTCTGCTACGCCAACCTCTCCACCGACCGGGTCCGCACCTGGTCCGACTGGTTCGAGAACAACACCCGCTCGGCCCGCCACCGCCCCTGGATGCCCGCCGCCGGCAACCACGAGAACGAGAAGGGCAACGGCCCGATCGGCTACGGCGCCTACCAGGCCTACTTCGACCTCCCGGACTCCGACGCCGACGACGAACTACGCGGCCTCTGGTACGCGTTCACCGCCGGCTCGGTGCGCGTCATCAGCCTCAACAACGACGACGTCGCCTACCAGGACGGCGGCAACAGCTATGTGCACGGCTACTCCGGCGGCGCCCAGCAGCGCTGGCTGGAGCGGGAGTTGATCGCCGCCAACGCCGACCCGGGGATCGACTGGATCGTGGTCTGCATGCACCAGGTGGTGATCTCCACCGCCGACAAGTTCAACGGCGCCGACCTCGGCGTCCGCGAGGCCTGGGTGCCGCTGTTCGACAAGTACGGTGTCGACCTGGTGGTCTGCGGCCACGAGCACCACTACGAGCGCTCCCACCCGATCCGCGGCCAGCAGCCCACCGACACCCGCACCCCGATCCCGGTCGCCACCGGCACCGAGACCGTCGACACCACCAAGGGCACCGTCCACATGGTCATCGGCGGCGGCGGCACCTCCGCCCCCTCCAACCACCTCTTCTTCACCCCGCCCAAGGCCCGGGTGATCACCGGCGTCGGCCCGGTCGACCAGGCCACCGGCAAGCGGCCCCCGGTCTACGTGATCGAGGACGCCCCCTGGTCCGCCTTCCGCGACGCCCAGAACCCGTACGGCTTCGCCGCCTTCGAGGTCGACCCGGGCGAGCGCGGCGGCCGCACCAGCATCGCCGTCACGTACTACTCCGTGAGCGGCCCGTACGGCGACCTCGTCCCGGTCGACCGCTTCACCCTCACCCGCCCGCGCGGCCTGCGCGGCGGCGGCCGGGGGCGCTGACCCCCGCCCACGCCCGGGGGCGCGGGTCGGCGCCCCCGGGCCCCCGGGGGCGCCCGGGCACCCCCGGACACCCCCGGGCACTCCTAGATGTGGGTCCACCCGCCGTTCGCGAAGAGTCCGAGCGGGCCCGCGAGGAGCAGGGCGGCGAATGCCGTCCCCACCCGGCCGCGGTTGCGCCGACCGGTGAGCAGCAGCATGACACCGGACGGGAAGGCGAAGACGAACACCGGCAACGGGAGCAGCAGCATCGGCACCGAGCACACGGCCTGGACGCCGAGCTGCAACCAGCCGACCGTGAGGCAGGCACGCCGGAAGCCCGGCTCGCGCGGTACGGCCAGGGGCAGCACCGTCATCCCGAGGAATCCGACGTACAGGCCCCAGAACCAGGCGTTGCCGTCCCCCCACCACACCCCGCCGACGGCCCACGGCATCCAGGCGACACCGGCCAGCGCGACGAGGACGCGCCCACTCCTCCGGACCCGACCGCGGACCAGGGTGGCACGCGGCCCCCTCGGCCGGTCGGTGAACGCGGCCTCGGCCGCGAAACCGGGCTGCGCCGGCAGTGACTCGCTCATCCCTACCCCCGTGAGAACGATCCCGCGAACGATTTGAACGTGTTCAACATAGCGCGCCGACCGTCACCCGGAAAGCCGGGGGGCACCCCCGCGTCACCGCCCCGGCAGGGTGCAGCACACCTCCCAGCCCGAGGGACCGGACGGGCCGGCGGTCAGGGCGCCCCCGTGGGCGGCGGCCCGGGCCGTCAGGCCCGCCAGGCCGGTGCCGCCCGCGCCCGGGCGGCGGCGCAGCCGGGGCCGTCGGGCGGCCGGCCCGCCGGTGTCGCCGACGGTCACCCGTACCGCCCGGCCGTCCGACTCGGCGGCCACCCGGACCGTCACCGCGGTGGCCTGCGGAGCATGCCGGCGGACGTTGGTCAGGGCCTCCAGGACGACGGCGTACGCGGTGGCCCCGGCCTCGACGGCGAGCAGTCCGACGGCCTCCGGGGCGAGCTCCACGGTGGCGCGCGGGCCACCCGTCGTACCGAAGCGCTCCACCAGCTCCGGCAGGTCGGCCAGGCCGACCCGGCGGGTGGTTCCGGCCGCCGCCCGGCCTTCGCGCAGCGCCCCGACCATCTCGTCCATCGAGTCCAGCGCCCGCAGCCCCGCCTCCTCCAGGCGGCGCAACAGGGCGGCCGTCTCCTCCGCTTCCTGGCCCGGGAGCCGGCCGGCCTGGGCCTCCAGCACGATGCCGGTGATCTCGTGGGCGACGAAGTCGTGCAGCCCGCGGGCGACGTCCAGCCGCTGCTCGCGCCGCGCCCGCTCGACGGCGCGCTCCCGCCGGACGTCCAGCACCCGCAGGTAGAGGCCCGCCCCGGCCACCCCGAGCACCGGCAGCAGCGAGAACAGCACGCCGCCCACCGGCCCGGCCGCACCGCCCTGCGGCATCCGGAGCACGAACCGCAACGGGAGCAGCACGGCCGCGAGGGAGACCAGCCCGCCGACCGGCCAGGCCCGGCGCTCGGGCAACCGGCGGACGGCCCGGTACAGCACGCCCAGGAGCGCGAGCCACTCCAGCGGCAGCCAGAACGCGGGCAGCCGGTACGACCCCGGGTAGCCCAGGTCGACCAGCAGCGAGACCCCGGCCGCGCCGGCCGCCGCGGCGGCGAGCGTGACGCGGCCGAGCGGCCAGGGCAGCAGCGCCACCGCGGCTGCGAACGCGGCCGTCAGGGCGAGCAGCAGGGCCGCCCCGCGGTCCCCCGGATGGGCGAGCACGACGGGCGCGAGCAGCAGCAGAGCGGTGGCGACGGCGGGCCAACGGCGGCGCCGGGCGGGGCGGGACTGACGGTCGGTGCGCACTCCGCCGAGCCTACGGGCCGCTCTTCCGGGGGAGGCCCGCTCCTCCCCGCGCAGGAGGCGACTCCCCTCCGCAGCGGGAGGTCAGGGCGGCCCGGACGGGACAGACTCGATGCCGTCGGAACAACCCCCGCAGCGGAGGACGGATCACCGTGGATCTCCGAGCGCCAGGGCGCGGTAGCGTTCATCCGCACGACCGGCCCGGCCCTCTGGAGAAGCAGATGCACCCCGACCGCCCGATCCCGACCGGGCCGACCGAAGCCGGCGCGGGGTTCAACGACCCTACCGGGGAGGGCCGTTGAACCCCGCGCCCGAACAGCCGCAAACCGCACAGCCACAGCCCGAACAGCCTCGGCCCGACCGACCGCAGGCCGACCGGCAGCAGTCCGACTACGCCCGACTCGCCGTCCTCGGGCCGTACTTCGCCCTCGACACCACCCCCGACACCGACCCCGCCGGCCCCCCGCCGCCCGGCTTCCGCCCGCTGCCGGAGCTGTACGGCACCGGCCCGGACGCGCCACTCGCCGCCCGGATCCGGGTGGTGGCGCAGCGCCTGGGCACGGCCGAACTCCGGGTCGCCGCCTCGATCCTGCACCTCGGCCTGGCCGCCCGCTTCTGGTCGGTGGGCATCGGCTCGGCCGTCCTGCTGGGGACGGTCCCGACCCTGGACCACGCCTGGGTGCGGATCCCGGACCAGGGACCGATCCACCTCTGGACGCCGCCGGAACCGGTCCGCCCGGAGCCCGGGGACCTCGTCGATCAGCTCCACCGGTCCGTCCTGATCGGGCAGTTGGAGCCACTGGCCGCAGCAGTGCGCGCCGCCGTGCCGCTCTCGGCACGCCTGCTGCGCGGCAACGCGGCCTCCGCGCTGGCCGGGACGCTCCGGGTACTGAGCCCCCGGGCGTCGCTGCCGGCCCGGGAGTTGGTCACGCGGCTGCTGGACCGTCCACCACTGGCGGGCTCCGGCACGCTGCACACCGGCCCGCGCGGGGCCGCGTTCCGACGGACGAGCTGCTGCCTCTACTACCGGACCGCACCGGGCGCCGGGCTCTGCGGGGACTGCTGCTTCACCCGCCCGCCGGCCCGGCGCGGGCCGCAGGAAGCGGCCTGAGGCCCGCGCCCGGCTTGTCCGGAGCCGGGTGCGGGCCACTTGTTCCCCACCCGGTTCCGATGCCCTCGCACCGGGTGAAGTCCCTTCGGGCGGACGGTCCTCAGACCGCGACCGCCGCCTCCATCTCCTCCTCGGCCTCGGCCGCCGCCTCGGCCCGCGCCGCCACCGCGCGGCGCCCGCGGCCCTCGTACACCGCCGCGGCGGCCAGGGCCGCCCCGCCCAGCAGCAGCCAGACCACCAGGGTCAGCACGTGCCCGCCGAGGCCGGCGCCGCCGTCGAAGTACAGGAGGTCCCGCGCGCCCTCCAGGTAGCCGGCTCCGGTCCAGAAGCCGTGCAGGGCCCCGAAGAACCCGTTCTGCAGTTCGGGCCGGTAGATGCCGCCGGAGGAGGTGAAGTTGAGCATCACGAACAGCACCATCAGGGCCAGCGTGGTCCACTTCTTCAAGAAGCTGTGCAGGCCGATGCCGATCAGCACGATGCCTGCGGAGTAGAGCCAGCCGAGCGCCCAGACGGCGGCGTAGTCGTGATCGACCACGTGGAAGAGCGGACCGGCGGTGGCGATCCCGATCACACTGACCACCAGCGAGACGGCCGCGCCCACCAGGGCCCGGATCCGCATCGGCAGCCCGGCGCCGGCCGCGCCGATCACCGCGACGCTGGCATAGGAACCGATGCTCAGCGCGACCAGCAGGAAGAACAGGCCCTGGCCGGTCGGGTCGCCCTCGGCGGGGGTGGTGAGGTCGGTGACGTGCAGCGGGACGCCCTGCCGGTCCGTGACGTTGGTGAACACCGCCGTGGCGGCCACCACCGAGGTGTCGGAGTTGCCCTTGGCCACGATCAGCTCCGGGTTCCGGGCGTCCGGGACGAAGGCGCCGACCAGGCCGCGGTCGCGCAGCAGCTGCTCGGCGGCGGAGCGGTCGGCGACGGTCCGCACGTCCAGCGCGGCACCGGCCTTGCCCTGGATGGTCTGCGCCAGCCCCTGGGCCTGCGGTCCGGCGCCGACCACGGCGACCTTGAGGTGGTGGGGCTCGGGCTGGTGGAAGGCGCCCTGGTAGGCGAGGGCCATGCCGAGGCACATCAGCAGCGGGGTGAGCAGGTGGACGGCGAGGTGCTTGAGCGCGTGCCCCGGGGTGGGCGCCGCGGTGGGGGTCTGGGGTGTGCTCATGGCGTTCGTACCGTCCTCCGGCGATCTCTTCGACGATGGTGGCAAATACAACCAATGCAGGTGGTAAATGCAACCATCTATGGATGTAGCTTACAACCATTTGACGTCGATCGGAAGCCGCCCGGAAGCCGGGCCGCCCGGAGCACGCCCCCGACGGCCCGACGACCGGCAACCGACAACCCGGCTCAGCCCGGCTCAGCCCCGCTCAGCCCAGCTCGAACACCCCGTACGAGAAGCCCTCGGCCCGCAGCTCACCGTCCACGAACCGCACCCCCTGCACCTCCAGCGGCCGCACCGCACCCCCGCCCGGGAGGCCCGCCGGCCGGACCACCCCCGGCTCCCGACGCGGGTTCACCGCCACCAGGTACCGCCCGGACCGCACGTACACCAGCGGGTACCCGGCCTGCCGCACCTCCACCCCGCCGGCGGCGCCCAGCCCGGGATGGGCGCGGCGCAACGCGATCAGGCGCCGGACGGTGTGCAGCAGCGAGGTCGGGTCGGCGCGCTGGGAGAGCACGTCCGGGCGGTGCGGGTCAGGGTCCGGCGGCAGGTAGCACCGCTCGGGCGCGGCCGTCGAGAATCCGGCCGACGGACCCGGCGTCCACTGCATCGGGGTCCGCGACCCCGCCCGGTTGAAGCGCGGGCCGAGCACGCTGCCCTCGACGTCCGGCAGTCCCGGCAGGTAGCGCATGCCGATCTCGTCCCCGTAGTACACGGCGGGCAGGGTCGGCCAGGTGAGCAGGAAGGCGAAGGCGGGGGCGAGTTGCTCCCCGGAGCGCGGGGCGGTGGCCAGCCGGGAGAAGTCGTGGTTGGCGGTGGGCAGCACGATGTGCCCGTTGCCCTCGGTGAGTTCGGCGGCGGAGCGCCAGGCGTCCAGGAAGGTCTGCGGGGTGCCGCGCCCCTCGGCCTCGAAGTAGCACGGGCCCTGGTGCCAGAACTCCTCGACCGTCCCGCCGCCGTTGTTCCACAGCGAGCGCAGGGGCAGGCCGTGGTCGTCCCCGCCGAAGTGCAGGAAGAAGTCGGCGTGGAACCCGGCCGCGACGGCGGCGGCCGGTTCGCCCCACTCCGCGAGCAGCGCGGCCTCGGGGTGGGCGCGGTCCAGCCAGTCGCGCAGCTCGGTCCAGAGCTTGGCGGTCTCCACCCGGCCCGGGTCGTCCTTGACCAGCGAGTACGCCATGTCCACCCGGAAGCCGGCCACGCCGAGGCCCAGCCAGTGCGCCATGATGTCGCGCAGTGCCGCCCGGTTGGCGCGCGGGCCCTCGGCGTCCACCGGCTGCCGCCAGGGCTCCGACGAACTCGTGCGCGCGTAGCCGAAGTTGAGGGCGGGCTGACAGTCGAAGAAGTTCGGCCGGTACCAGCCCGGCCGGCTCCCGGGCGAGGCGACGAAGCCGTCCACCGGCCGGTCGGACCAGATGTAGCGCTGGTCGGCCGGGTCCTCCGCGGAGGCCAGGAACCAGGGGTGGCGGTCGGAGGTGTGCCCGGCGACCAGGTCCAGCAGGATCCGGATGCCCTTGCCGCGCGCGGCCTCGACCAGCGCGACCAGGTCCTCGGTGCGGCCGTAACGCGGGGCCGGGGTGAGGTAGTCGGTGACGTCGTACCCGGCGTCGCGGAACGGCGAGGCGAAGCAGGGGTTGAGCCAGACGGTGTCCACTCCCAGCCAGGCGAGGTGGTCGAGGTGCTCGGTGATGCCGGCGAAGTCGCCGATGCCGTCGCCGTCGGAGTCCGCGAAGGACTGCGGGTAGATCTGGTAGAGGACGGCGTCGGCCAACCAGTCGGGGCCGGGGCGGGTCGAGGTCATGGGGCGGGTCCTCCTGTCGGGTCCGGGGGCCGCCCGGGCCGGGGGCCGAGGGGCCCGGGGTGGGCCGGGTGCCACCGATTCTCGTCCGATCCCGGCCGTCCCGACAGCCCGCCGCGCACCTTCACCGAACCGCCGCCGGACCGAACCGCACCGCACCGCCGCCGGACCAGCGCGACGCGGGGCCGGCGCCGCGCCGCGCGAACCCCACTCCCCGGAAAGCCGCTACGCCCCCGCCGCGCAGGCCAGGGTGAACGCCCGGGCCCGCCTGGTGATCTCCGCCCAGTCCCCCGCCTCCACCACCGCCGGCGGCACCACATCCGTCCCCGCGCACACCGCGAGCGCCCCCTGCGCCAGGAACTCGGCCGCGTTGCCCGCGTTCACCCCGCCCGAGGCCACCAACGGCACGTCGGGGTACGGGCCGCGCAGGTCCTTGAAGTAGCCCGGGCCGAACGACCGGGCCGGGAAGATCTTGACGGCGGCCGCCCCCAGGTCGACCGCCCGGGCCACCTCGGTCGGGGTCAGCGCCCCCAGCACCACCGGCACCCCGCGCGCCCGTCCGACCTCGGCGACCTCGGGCCGGCAGCCGGGGGTGACCAGGAAGGAGGCCCCGGCGTCGATCCCCCGCCCGGCCTGCTCGGCGGTCAGCACCGTGCCCACCCCGACCCGCCACCCCGCCGCCGAGGCACGTTCCAGATGGTCCGTCACATGCGGTGTGGTGTAGGTGAATTCGGTGAAGTTGATGCCGCCTTCGGCGAGTGCGGCGCACAGCGCGGCGGCGTCCGGGATCCGGGGTGCGCGGACCACCGCGATCACCGGGTCGTTCCGCAACTCGGAGAGCGCGTTCACGGCGTTCGTGCTGTTCACAGCATTCGTGGCGTTCATCGGGCCAACATTCATCGGGCCAGCGTTCATCGGGCCAGCGTTCATCGGGCCTGCGTTCATCGGGCCTGCGTTCCTCGATCGGTGCGGCGCAGGGCGCGCCCGGGCCGGGCGCCGGTGGTGCGACCCTGCCGGACGACGGCGGTGCCGTTGACGTACACGTACTCGATCCCCTCGGCGGGCAGCCGGGGTTGCTCGAAGGTGGCGGTGTCCCGGACCCGTTCGGGGTCCAGCAGCACCAGGTCGGCGTGGTGGCCGGGGGCGATCCGGCCGCGCCGGTCCAGCCCCAGTCTGGCGGCGGGCCGGCCGGTCATCCGGGTGATCGCCTGTTCCAGGGTGAGCACGCCCAACTCCCTTCCGTAGTGGCCGAGGTAGCGCGGGAAGGTGCCCCAGGCGCGCGGGTGCGGCCGGGCCCCGACGAGCAGGCCGTCACTGCCCGCGGTGTGGGCGGGGTGGCGCATCACCGCCCGGACGTTCTCCTCGTGCCCGACGTGCTGGAGGACGGTGGTGGCCAACTCGTCGCGGCGCAGCAGGTCGAGGAAGACCTCCGTCCCGCCGGTCCCCCGCTCGGCGGCCAGGTCGGCGACCGTCCGGCCGACCGTCGGCGCGAGGTCGGCCGAGCGGACGCCGGAGATCTGGACGGTCGCCCAGTCGGCGACCACGCCGTGGCAGCCGTCGCTGCCGGTCCGCTCCATCGCGTACCGGATCCGCTCGCACGCGGCCGGGTCGGCGAGCCGCGCCAGGGTGGCGCCGGGGCCGCCCTCAGTGGCCCAACTCGGCAGCAGGGCGGCCAGGGTGGTGGAGCCGGGCAGGTAGGGGTAGCTGTCCAGGGTGAGGTCGACGCCGTCCGCGAGCGCCTGGTCGACCAGTTCCAGGAACTCGCCAGCCCGGCCCCGGTTGACGCCGAAGTTCATCGTGGCGTGGGTCAGGTGCAGCGCGCAGCCGGACCGCCGGGCGATCTCCACCATCTCCGCGTAGCCCTCCAACGCACCCTTCCCGTACGAGCGTTGGTGCGGCGCGTGGAAGCCGCCGTAGGCCGCGACCACGGTGCACAGCGCGGCCAGCTCGGCGGTGTCCGCGTACATCCCGGGGGTGTAGCTGAGACCGCTGGACATGCCGACCGCGCCGTGCAGCAGGCCCTGCGCCAACACCTGCCGCATCCGGTCGAGTTCGGCCGGGGTGGGCGGGCGGTTGTCCCAGCCCATGGCGAGCATCCGCAGCGAGCCGTGCGGGACCAGGTAGCAGGCGTTGACGGCGACCCGGGTGCGGTCGATCCGGTCCAGGTACCCGCCGACGTCGCGCCAGTCCCAGTCGAAGCCCGCCGGATCGCCGTTCCATCCGGCCAGTTGCCGGCGCAGCGCGGGCAGGGTGGTGTCGTCCACCGGGGCGTAGGACAGGCCGTCCTGGCCGAGCACCTCGCAGGTGACGCCCTGGGTGACCTTGGCC
Organism: Kitasatospora sp. NPDC059827; assembly: GCF_042731675.1. Classification (NCBI taxonomy): domain Bacteria; kingdom Bacillati; phylum Actinomycetota; class Actinomycetes; order Kitasatosporales; family Streptomycetaceae; genus Kitasatospora; species Kitasatospora sp. NPDC059827. The sequence continues at coordinate 42,629 of NZ_JBHWIV010000032.1, forward strand.
GGGTGCTCGGGTTCGAGCAGCAGGGCGAGGTCGGAGTGGGCGTGCATGTCGATGAAGCCGGGGGCGAGCACCAGGCCGTCGGCGTCCACCACGGTGCCCCCGTCGAGGCCGGCGCCGATCTCGGTGATCACGCCGTCGGCGATCCGCACGTCCGCCCGGTAGCGGTCGGCGCCCGTCCCGTCGACGACCGTGACCCCCTTGAAGACGGTCGCCCCCGGGAAGGCGGTGGTTCTCTCCCCCGCCGTCATCAGAAGAACGTCCTGATCAGCCCGGTGACCTTCGGCTCGGCCGCGTCCGCGCAGTCCAGCACCGGGATCGCGGTCCACTTGTCGAAGGCCGTGCACGGGTGCGAGACGCCGAGCCGCAGCACCGCGCCGATCGGTGCGAGGTCGCCCGCGTCGCGGAGGAAGGCGTGCTGGTCGTTGAGGGCGGTGATCCGGGCGGCCGTGCCGGTCAACGCCGCACCGCCACGCACCAGTTGCGGCTCGGGCAGCCCCTCGTCGAAGGGCAGGTCGCGCTTGCCCGCGTCCAGCAGCGCGAGTTGGGGCTCGGGCCGGGAGGCCACCCGGGCCCAGCCGTGCAGCGCACCGCGGAACGGGGTCGGCCCGCCGCCCCGGGCGAGCGGGGAGATGCCCCGGTAGAAGCCGTCGTCGTGGGCGATGTACGCACCCGAGCGGAGCACCACCAGCGCCTCCGGCAGGGCGGCCAACTCCTCGACCACCAGGTCGAAGTAGGCGCTTCCGCCGGCCGACACCACCGGTGGCGCGCCGTCCGGGTAGGCCCCGGCGAGCCGGCCGTGCAGTTCGCCGAGCGCGTTCAGGTAGCCGCGGACGGCGGCCAGTCCTTCGGCGGTGGCGTCGTGCGCGAGGGCGCCCTCGTACCCGCCGACGCCGGCCAGCCGCAGGGTGGGGGCGCGCAGCACGGCGGCGGCGACCTCGACGGCGGCGTCCACGCCGCGCACGCCGGTCCGCCCGCCCGGGCCGCCGAGTTCGACCAGCACCTCGACCGGCCGCTCGGCCCCGGCGGCGCGCAGCGCCTCGTCCATCAGCCGTACGCCCTCGGTGGAGTCGGTCCAGCAGAGGAAGCCGAAGCCCGGGTCGGCGGTCAGCTCGGCGGCGAGCCAGGCGAGTCCGGCCGGGTCGAGCAGGGTGTTGGCGAGCAGGATCCGCTGGACGCCGAAGGCGCGGGCGACCCGCACCTGGGGCAGGTTGGCGAGGGTGATCCCGTGGCTGCCGGCGGCGAGTTGGGCCTGCCAGAGCTGGGGCGCCATGGTGGTCTTGCCGTGCGGGGCGAGCGCGACGCCCGCCTCGGCGCACCAGTCGGCCATGGTACGGACGTTGTGGTCGAGCGCGGCGCCGTCGAGGGTGAGCAGCGGGGTACCGAGCGAGGAGAGGGTCGGCCCGGTGGCGAGCCAGTCGCGCGTGGTGCGACCCCAGCTCTCCGGCGGGGCGGCCTTGAACCGCCAGTCGAGGGTCTCGTCGGCCAGTGCCGCGACCGCCCCCTCGGCGATGCCGGGCCCGTCCGCGCCGCTCGCGAAGGCGCCACTGCCCGCGAGGGTGCCACTGCCCGCGAAAGTCTGCTCCACCGTCTTCCTCCATCCGCCATGTTGCAACATGTGCAACGAGGGTTGCACATGTTGGCAACACGGTTCTAGCATCGGCGCCGGATCACGGTCAACGGAGTCGAACCCCACCGTCAGAGGTCGACACACCGCCGCCGCAGACGAGGAGCCCAGCAGATGCCGCCACAGGACCACCCGGGGCCCGACCGCCCCGGCCCTCCCCCGACGGCCGTGTGCGTGGGCGAGTCGATGGCCGTACTCCTGCCCGACCGCCCCGGCCCGCTGGAGTCCGTGGACACCTTCCGGCTGTCCGTCGGCGGCGCCGAGTCCAACGTGGCCGGGGCCCTGGCCGCGCTCGGCGTGCCGACCGCCTGGATCAGCCGAGTCGGCGACGACGGCTTCGGCCGCCGCCTGCTCGCCGAGGTCGCCGCCCGCGGCGTGGACGTCTCCGGCGTCACCGTCGACCCGCACCGCCCGACCGGCCTCTACCTCAAGGAGGTCGGCGGCACCACCGGCCACCGGCACGACCTCGGCCCCGGCCGCAGCCGGCTGCACTACCACCGGCGCGGCTCCGCGGCCGCCGCCCTCTCCCCCGCGCTGCTCACCGACCCGGCCGCCGCCGGCCTGCTGGCCGGCGCCCGCCTGCTGCACCTGTCCGGCATCACCGCCGCGCTCTCCGACGACTGCCTGGCCCTGCTGCGCGCGCTGCTCGCCGACCGCCGCCCGGGGCGGCTGGTCAGCTTCGACCTCAACTGGCGCCCCGCGCTCTGGCGGGACCGCGACCCGGCCGTGCTGCCGCCGCTGCTGGACGCCGCCGACCTGCTGCTGCTCGGCGCCGACGAGGCCCGGGCCGCCTTCGGCACCGACGAGCCCGCCGCGCTGCGCCGCCGCTTCCCCGCACCCGCCACCGTGGTGATCAAGGACGCCGCCCGGCTGGTCACCGCGCTGGACCGGGACGGCACGGCCGTCGCCGAACCGGCCCTGACCGTCGAGGTGGTGGAGGCGACCGGCGCGGGCGACGCCTTCGCCGCCGGCTACCTGGCCGGCACCCTCCACGCCCTGGACCAGCGCCGTCGGCTGCGGCTGGGCCACCTGAGCGCGGCCTGCGCGCTGACCGCGCACGGCGACCAGGCCGAACTGCCGCCGGCCCCGGTGCTGACCGCCCTGCTCGACGCCTCCCCCGCCGACTGGGCCGCCACCCGGGTCAGCGCCGAGGGCATCGACTCCCCGGCCCTGCCCGCCGCCCGCCCCTGGCTGCGGACCGGCGCGGACGCACTGGCCCTGACACCGGCCCAGGAGGAGGCGCGGGCGGCGACCCAGGCGGTGGCCGGGACGGCCGCCGGGGCGCGCGCCGACCGGGCCCGGGCACAATGAGCACCGACCCCCGCCACCCGACCGGAGCACGAGCCCGATGAGTCAGACCGTCACCCGCGCCCTGCGCATCCTCGCCGAGCTCGGCGAGGGCGAGCGCTCCCTCGACCAGTTGGCCGAGGTCCTCGGCGTGCACAAGACCACCGTGCTCCGGCTGCTCCAGAGTCTGGAGGAGGAACGGTTCGTCTACCGCGACGCGGCCTACCGCTACCACCTCGGCGCCGGCCTGTTCGCCCTGTCCGGCCTCGCCCTGGAGCAGCGCGGCATCCGCCGGATCGCCGCCCCGCACCTCGCCGAGCTGAACTCCGCCACCGGCCAGACCGTGCACCTGGCGGCCTACGAGGGCGGTGAGGTGGTCTACATCGACAAGTTCGACTCCCGCCACCCGGTCAGGATGTACTCCCGGATCGGCCTGCGCGCCGCCCTGCACAGCGCCGCCGTCTCCAAAGTCCTGCTGGCCGATCTCCCGCTGCCCGAGCGCCGCCGGGTGGTGGCCGGGATCGACTTCACCCCGCACACCGAACGCACCCTCACCACGCCCGAGGCGCTGCTCGCCGAGCTGGAGAAGGTCGCGGCCCAGGGCTGGGCGCAGGACCACGCCGAGCACGAGGCCTTCATCAACTGCGTCGCCGCCCCGATCCGGGACGCCAGCGGCCGGGTGGTCGCCGCCGCCTCCATCTCCGTCCCGGACGTCCTCCTCCCGTACGAGCAGGTGCTGGACCTGCTCCCGCAGCTGCTCGCGACCGCCCGGGCCGTTTCGGCCGACTGCGGCCGCCCCGACCACAACTGACGAACCGTCACCGAACCTTCCCCGATCGCAAGGAGTCCCGACCCCGATGTCCTCCGACAAGACCGAGATCCGCACCGACGGCGCCCCTGCCCCGGCCTGGATGTTCTCCCAGGGCGTCCGCAAGGGCCCGATCCTCCAGGTCTCCGGCCAGGGCCCGCAGGATCCGGCGACCGGCGAGTACCTCCACCACGGCGACGTGAAGGCGCAGACCCGCCGCACCCTGGAGAACGTCAAGGCCATCGTCGAGGCCGGCGGCGCCACCATCGAGGACGTGGTGATGTTCCGCGTCTACCTCACCAAGCGCGCCGACTTCCCGCTGATGAACGAGGTCTACGCCGAGTTCATCGAGGAGAACGTCAAGCCCGGCGGGGTGAAGCCGTGCCGCACCACGATCTTCGTCGAACTGCCGCAGGAGCCGATGCTGGTGGAGATCGACGCCCAGGCCGTCATCGCCTGACCACTTGGCGGCCCGACCGCCTGACGGCCTGAGCGCCCGAGCGCCCGACCCGCCGCCGCGACACCCCGAGGGCCCGGACGCCACCCACGCGTCCGGGCCCTCGGCGCATCCGCACCCCGCCACGCCACCACCCGCCCGCTTGCCCACTTGCCACACCCCCAGGGGGACATTAGGTTAGCCTCACCTAACCAACAGGAGGTCCGTTCATGAGCATCACCGCCGGTGACGCCGAGGTGCCCGAGCCCACCACCGCCGAGCGGGTCCGCAGCCTGCTCAACGCGACCTCCTCGCTCACCGTCCGCGCCCTCGGCGAGCACCACGACCTGGACACCCCGGTCTCCGTCCACGGCTCCCGGCTGCGCCTGCGCGCCCCGCTGGACGCCCCGCTCGTCGCGGCCCTCGCCGCCACCACCGACGGACTGGCCGTCGTGCTCGACGTCACCGACGTCTCCCCCGTGGCGGTCCGCGACCGCATCCGCGGCCGACTCACCCTGGCCGGCCGGCTGCACCTGGCCCACCTCGCCGACGACGGCCTCAGCGTCCACCTGCGGGTCGACGTCGCCCACGCCGTCCTCGCCACCCCGTACGGCACCGGCGCGCTCACCGCCGCCGACCTCTCCCTCGCCGCCCCCGACCCGCTGGCCCGTCACGAGGCCGCCCTGCTCACCCACCTGGCCGACGACCACGCCGACGCCCTCGACCTGCTCACCCGGCTGCTCGACCCGGCACTGCTCACCCACGGCCCGGCCGTCCGCCCGCTCGCCCTGGACCGCCACGGCCTGGTGCTGCGCCTGGACCACTCGCACGGCCACCGCGACGTCCGCCTGGTCTTCCCCGAACCCGCCCGCGACACCGAGGACTTCGGCCACCGGATGCACGACCTGATGGCCGCCGCCGAACACGGCCTCCCGGCCCGCCGCCCCTGACCGCCGCAGTCGGCGCAGTCGGCGCAGTCGGCGTCCGCCCCCGAACTCCCCACCCCCCTCGGCGCGTTCGGCCGAGCACCGAGGGCTCGAAAACGACGCACGGAAAACGGCAGCGGCCGGACCGGCCGTACGAGAGGTTGTCCCGTACGGCCGGGCCGGCCTTGGGCGTGTCCCGCGCCCAGGTCCACCGGTGCGGCGATCACCCGGTCGAGCGGTCACCCGACATGACCATCCCGGGCGTCGATTCGCCCCGCACCAGCGGTGGTTCACACGTTCCTGCGGAAGGACCCGGAGAGTCAGAGCGCGACGCCGTGCGCCCGCAGGTAGGCGACCGGGTCGATGTCCGAGCCGTACTCGGAACCGGTACGGATCTCGAAGTGCAGGTGCGGGCCGGTCACGTTGCCGGTCGCACCGGAGAGGCCGAGCTGCTGGCCGGCGGTGACGGTCTGACCGACGCTCACGCCGATCGAGGACAGGTGCGCGTACTGGGCGTACTTGCCGTCGGCGAGCTTGATCTCGACCTCGTTGCCGTAGGCGCCGTCGCTGCCGGCCTTCACCACGACACCGTTGGCGACGGCGCGCAGCGGGGTGCCGGTGGAGGCGACGAAGTCCTGGCCGGTGTGGTGGCCGGAGGCCCACATCGAGCCGGCCACGCCGTAGGCCTCGCCCAGCACGGGGTTGGCGAGCGGGGCGACGTAGCCGGAGGTGGCGGCGACCGGGGCGGCGGTCACGGCCTGGGCCGGGGCGGCGGTCTGAACCTGGGTCTGCACCTGGGCGCCGGGCTTGGCGGCCTCGGTCCGGACCTGCACCTGGGAGTCCGCGGCAGCGGAGGCGTCCTGGGTGACCGGAGCGGCGGACTTCGCCGGAGCGGCGGGCTTCGCCGGGGCAGCGGGCTTCGCCGGGGCGGCGGCGTGACCGGCGAGGGCCAGCTGCTGACCGGGGAAGATCAGGTTCGGGTCGGCGCCGACCACCGAGCGGTTCTGCTCGTACAGCGCGTGCCAGCCGCCCTCGACGTTCTTGGCGTCGGCGATCTTCGACAGGGTGTCACCGCTGACGACGCGGTAGCTCTGCTGGGCGGCCGGGGCGGCAGCCGGAGCGGCGGCCCGGGAAGCGGCCGGGGCGGTGGTGGCCGCCGGGGCGGTGTGCGCCTGGGCGCTCATCGCGGTCACGAGCGGCAGGACGAACGAGGCCCCGGTGACGGCGGTGGCGATGCCGATGCGGGCGGCACGGGGCAGGGCGATACGACGAGCCTGTGCAGGCATGGAATTTTCCTCTCCGACGCCTGCGAGGTGAGCTGTCGGGTTCGGGCTGGAGTTGCCCGGCCGCATGTGCGGCTTCACCCCAAGCCGGCCCTGGTGGTCCGCGCCCGAAAAGGCGCGAACTCCGGTCCGGCGACTTACCTGTGGGTCCCCCGCTCCTGCCGTACAGAGTTCGGTGCGAGCCACCGGGCAGCGGCAGGACTCGGCGTTCCACCCGGTGGATCCGTCCGGACTGGCCGGGCGGTCGCTGAACTAAAACTCATCCGTTCGGGTGAAGCAATGTCGATCTCTTGAATCGGCAACAACCCCCGCGGCCCCGTCACCCTCCGAATGATCCCTTGCACACTCCGTGCACGATCCATTCACCCGGTGCCACTGATCCACCACCCTGCGCCGCCGGTACCACCCCCGTGCGACCGTCCGTTCACGCACCGCCACCGACCGACACACCACCCGGTGACCCTTGTCACGTGCGCCCCGGCGGGCGCAGGATTCGGCCCGTGGCCACCTCTCAAGCCGGCACTCTGCGCCTGGGCACCGCGCAGGGCCGCTGGGTACTCCTCGCGACAGTGCTCGGCTCCAGCATGGCGATGCTCGACGGCACCGTCGTCAACGTCGCCCTGCCCCGGATCGGCGCCGACCTCGGCGCCTCCCTCGCCTCCCTGCAATGGACCCTGAACGCCTATCTGCTCACCCTGGCCGGCCTGATCCTGCTCGGCGGCGCCCTCGGCGACCGCTACGGACGGCGCCGGGTCTTCCTGATCGGCGTGGTCTGGTTCGCCGTCGCCTCCGCGGCCTGCGCCGCGGCCCCGACCATCCATGTGCTGATCGCCGCCCGTGCCGTCCAGGGCATCGGCGGCGCGCTGCTCACCCCGGGCTCGCTCGCCATGCTCCAGGCGGTCTTCCACCCGGACGACCGCTCGGCGGCGGTCGGCCTCTGGTCCGGCCTGGGCGGGGTGTCGGCGGCCGTCGGCCCCTTCCTCGGCGGCTGGCTGGTGGACGGCCCGGGCTGGCGCTGGATCTTCCTGCTGAACCTGCCGCTGGCCGCGGCCGTAATCGCGGTGACCTCCCGTTACGTCCCGGAGAGCCGGGACGAGTCCGCCACCGGCCGCTTCGACGTACCCGGCGCCCTGCTCGCCGCCCTCGCGCTCGGCGCCGTCACCTACGCGCTCACCGCCGCCGGGGAGGGACTGTCCGCCGTCGTCTGGGTCACCGGTGCGATCGGCCTGCTGCTGGCCGCCGCCTTCGTGGCCGTCGAGCGGCGCACGCCCGACCCGATGCTGCCGCTCGGCCTGTTCTCCTCCCGGCTGTTCACCGCCGTGAACCTGGTCACCCTCTGCGTCTACGCGGCCTTCAGCGGGGTGTTCTTCCTGCTGGTGGTGCAGCTGCAGATCGTCTCGGGCTTCTCCCCGCTGGTCTCCGGCTTCGCCCTGGTGCCGATCACGGTGCTGATGCTGACCCTGTCCGCACGCGCCGGGCGGCTCGGCAAGCGGATCGGCCCGCGCGTCCCGCTCACCGTCGGCCCGCTGCTGTGCGCCGCCGGGGTGCTGCTGATGCTGCGCACCGGCCCCGGCTCCTCCTACTGGGCGGACGTGCTGCCCGCGGTCGCGGTGATGGGCTCCGGGATGACGCTGCTGGTCGCCCCGCTGACCGCCACCGTGCTGGCCGCCGTCGAGGTGCGGCACGCGGGCATCGCCAGCGGCGTCAACAACGCCGCCGCCCGCGCGGCCGGCCTGCTCGCGGTCGCCGCCCTGCCGGCCCTGGCCGGACTGAGCGGCGACGCCTACCGGGTGCCCTCCGCGGTGGACTCCGCCTTCCACACCGCGATGCTGATCTGCGCGGGGCTGCTGGTCGCCGGCGGGCTGATCGCCTTCGCCACCGTCCGGGGCAACGTGCTGGCGCCGGAGGAGGAGCACCCGGTGGCCGAGCCGAACTGCGACTGGCCGTGCGCCACCACCACCCCGCCGCTCGACCCGGGCCGCCCCCGGACGCACGAGGGCCCCGCCACCGGATCGGCGGCAGGGCCCTCGTCGGACAGCTGACGCTACGTCAGAGGATGTCGCCGGGGGCGTACTTGGCCGCCTCCGGGTAGGCCGCCGCGACGGCCTCCACCTGGCGGACGACCTCGGCGACCTGCGCCCCGGCCGCACCGGTGAAGGACAGCCGGTCGGCGAGCAGCGCGTCCAGCCCGGCCCGGTCCAGCGGGATCCGCTCGTCGGCGGCGAGACGGTCCAGCAGCTCGTTCTCCCGGGCACCGGCGCGCATCGCCAGCGCCGAGGCGACGGCGTGCTCCTTGATGACCTCGTGGCCGGTCTCCCGGCCGACGCCCGCACGCACCGCGCCCATCAGCACCTTGGTCGTGGCCAGGAACGGCAGGTAGCGGTCCAGCTCGGCCTCGACCACGGCCGGGAAGGCGCCGAACTCGTCCAGGACGGTGAGGAAGGTCTCCAGCAGGCCGTCGAAGGCGAAGAAGGCGTCCGGCAGCGCGACCCGGCGCACCACGGAGCAGGAGACGTCGCCCTCGTTCCACTGGTCGCCGGCCAGCTCGCCGGTCATCGACGCGTAACCGCGCAGGATGACGGCCAGGCCGTTGACGCGCTCGCAGGAGCGGGTGTTCATCTTGTGCGGCATCGCGGAGGAGCCGACCTGGCCCTCCTTGAAGCCCTCCGTGACCAGCTCGTGGCCGGCCATCAGGCGGATGGTCTTGGCCAGGCTGGACGGCGCGGCGGCCAGCTGGACGAGGGCGGTGAGCACCTCGAAGTCCAGCGAGCGCGGGTAGACCTGGCCGACGCTGGTCAGCACGTGGTCGAAGCCGAGGTGGCCGGCGACCCGGCGCTCCAGCTCCGCCAGCTTCTCGGTGTCGCCGCCGAGCAGGTCCAGCATGTCCTGGGCGGTGCCGACCGGGCCCTTGATCCCGCGCAGCGGGTAGCGGGCGATCAGCTCCTCCAGACGGCGGAAGGCGACCAGCAGCTCGTCGGTGATCGACGCGAAGCGCTTGCCCAGGGTGGTGGCCTGCGCGGCCACGTTGTGCGACCGGCCGGCCATGACCAGCTCGGAGTGCTGGGCGGACAGCTTGGCCAGGCGCACCAGGACGGCGACCGTACGGTCCCGGACGTGCTCCAGGGACTGGCGGATCTGCAGCTGCTCGACGTTCTCGGTCAGGTCCCGGGACGTCATGCCCTTGTGGATCTGCTCGTGGCCGGCGAGCTCGCTGAACTCCTCGATCCGCGCCTTCACGTCGTGGCGGGTGACCCGCTCACGGGCGGCGATCGAGCCGAGGTCGACCTGGTCGACCACCCGCTCGTAGTCGGCGACGGCATTCGCGGGCACCTCGACGCCGAGGTCCTGCTGGGCCTTCAGGACGGCGAGCCACAGGTGGCGCTCGAGGACCACCTTGTGCTCGGGGGACCACAGCTGGGCCAGGGTCGCCGAGGCGTACCGGGAGGCCAGGACATTGGGGATCTGGGGCTTCGCGCTCACGCTTCGCAAGCCTAACAGCCGAGGTCACGCCGAACGTCGGCGGATGGCGCGAGGCCGCACCGACCCGGCCGGCGGGCCCGACGGGCGGGCCCTGCGGTCGCTACTGAGGCGCGGCGCCCGTCCGGCCGGTCAGCACCGGGAGGACCTGCCCGCAGATCGAGTGCAGGGCGATCCGCTGCTCGTCGGTCATCGCCGAGAAGGCCTGGTGGGTGCGGGCCATCTCGCCGCGGATCCGGTTGAGGATCTCCCGGCCCTCGGCCGTGATCACCACGATCTTCACCCGGCGGTCACCGGCGGCCGCCTCCCGGTTGGCCAGGCCCAGCGTCTCCAGCCGGTCCACGATCCCGGTCACGTTCGACGCGTCGCAGCCCAGTCGCCCGGCCAGCGCGCGCATCGGCACCGGCTCCTGCACCGAGCCCAGCGCCTTGGCCTGGGAGGAGGACAGCCCGTGCCGGGCCGCGGCCGCCGCGAAGTCCTGGAAGTACGCGGCACCGACGGCGGCCAACGCCTCCATCAGCTCGGCGTTGGTCGGTACGGTCGTCGTCGAGATCGAACCCATGGGGTCAGCGTACGGCCGAGTGCTTCACTAACTCAAGCTTTGACCACGGCAAACGTCGGCGAGCCGCCTCACAGTACCCCCGTTCGGGGCACAAGGGACACGAGGGACAGGAGGCACAGGCCCGGACCGGCAGGATCAGAGCACCAGCTGGTCGAACAGCCGCCGCAGCTCGACCTCCGGGTCCGCGGTCAGCCCGGTGTGCACCGGCCCCGGCTGGACGACCGCGCTGCGCGGCGCCGTCAGCCAGCGGAACCGCTGCCCGGGGCTGTCCGAGGCCGCCGGACCGGCCTGCGGCCCGCCCAGGCAGACCGCCTCGATCCCCTGCAACGCCCGGCGCACCCCCTGCACGTCCGCGACCGGGTCCAGCGCCAGCAGCCGGGCCTGGTCCAGGTGGGTCCGCGCGGCCAGGTGGGCGCTCTGCCGGCAGTACAGCAGCACCCCGACGTTCACGCACTCACCCCGCTCGACCCGCGGCACCGCCCGGATCACGGCGTACTCGTAGTCGTGCAGCTCCACGACGGCCGGCAGCGCGGCCGACAGCGGCCCGGTCATGCGGACACCTCCGGCAGCCAGTCCCGCGGACCGGCCAGTCGCCCGGTCAGCTGGGCGCGGTACGCGGCGCGTACGTCCTCGGGCGAGTCGAAGCCGAACTCGTCCACCAGCCACACCTCGGGAATCTGCGCCACCGCCGCCTCGACGGCCTCCTCCGCGATCGGCGCGAGTGCCTTGTCGGCCGCCGCCAGGTCCGGCCGGGCGCGCAGCAGCGCGTGGTCGGAGGCGTCGTACGGGCGGCGCACCCAGGCCGCGGCGCCGGGCCAGTTGTGGTGGAAGATCAGGCTCGCGCCGTGGTCGATCAGGCGCAGCCCGCCGGTCGCCACCAGCAGGTTGGGGTTGCGCCAGGACCGGTCGACGTTGCCGATCAGCGCGTCGAACCAGAGCACCTGCCCGGCCAGTTCCGGGTCCACCTCGAAGCAGAGCGGGTCGAAGTTCAGCGCCCCGCTGACGAAGGCCATCCCGAGGTTGGTCCCGCCGCTGGCCCGCATCTGGTCCTGGACCTGGTGGTCCGGCTCGCTGCGTGCGAGCACCGGATCCAGGTCGACGGTCACCAGCTCCGGCACCGGCAGCCCCAGCCGCCGCCCCAGCTCGCCGGCCAGCACCTCCGCGACCAGCGCCTTCCGGCCCTGCGCGGCGCCGACCCATTTCAGCGCGTACAGCCGCCGGTCGTCGGCCTCGACCAGGCCCGGCATCGAGCCGCCTTCTCGCAGTGGCGTCACGTACCGGATCGCCGTCACCTCGGGGAGCACGCCCGACAGCTTATCGGTGCCCCGCCCCGCCCCGGCCCCGACAGGAACCCCTCTTCAGGAACCCCTCTTCCCCCTCCTCCCCCCTGCGCCCCATCCCGGTGGCAGCCCCCGCTGCTCCGTGCGAGTGTGGCGGACAGTAATGGGGGCCTTCCGGTACGACCTGTACGGCAAAGGGATGAGCGATGGAACGACCTCGGATCCTGATCGTGGGCGGCGGCTTCGCAGGCCTGGAGTGCGCCCGCCGCCTCGAACGCAAGCTCTCGCCGTCGGAGGCCGAGATCACGCTGGTCACGCCGTTCAGCTACCAGCTCTACCTCCCCCTCCTCCCCCACGTCGCGGCCGGCGTCCTCACCCCCCAGTCCGTGGCGGTCTCCCTGCGCCGGAGCCTGCGCCGCACCCACATCGTCCCCGGCGGCGCCATCGGCGTGGACCCGGCCTCCCGGGTGTGCGTGGTCCGCAAGATCACCGACGAGGTGGTCGCGCAGAAGTACGACGTCCTGGTGCTCGCCCCCGGCAGCGTCACCCGCACCTTCGACATCCCCGGCCTGACCGACTACGCCCGCGGCATGAAGACGCTCGCCGAGGCGGCCTACGTCCGCGACCACGTGATCGCCCAACTCGACCTGGCCTCGGCCACCCTGGACCAGCGGGAGCGCGAGTCCCGGCTGCAGTTCGTGGTCGTCGGCGGCGGCTACGCGGGCACCGAGACGGCCGCCTGCCTGCAGCGCCTCACCACCGCCGCCGCCCGCCGCTACCCGCGCCTGGACGCCCAGCAGATCAAGTGGCACCTGATCGACATCGCCCCCAAGCTGATGCCCGAACTGGGCGACGCCCTCGGCACGGCGGCCCTGGAGGTGCTGCGCGGCCGCGGCATCGAGGTGTCGCTCGGCGTGTCGGTGGCCGAGGTCGGCGCCGAGACGGTCAAGTTCACCGACGGCCGGGTGATCCCCTGCCGCACCCTGATCTGGACGGCCGGGGTGGCCGCGAGCCCGCTGATCGCCACCCTGGACGCGGAGACGGTCCGCGGCCGGCTCGCGGTGACGGCGGAGATGCGGGTGCCGCAGTTCGAGGGCGTGTTCGCGCTCGGCGACGCGGCCGCCGTCCCCGACCTGGCCAAGGGCGACGGCGCGGTCTGCCCGCCGACCGCCCAGCACTCGGCCCGCCAGGGCCGCGCGGTGGCCGACAACGTGATCGCCTCGCTGCGCAGCCAGCCGCTGGAGCCGTACTACCACAAGGACCTCGGCCTGGTGGTCGACCTCGGCGGCAAGGACGCGGTCTCCAAGCCGGTGGGTGTCGAACTGCGCGGTGTTCCGGCCCAGTTGGTGGCCCGCAGCTACCACCTGATGGCGATGCGCACCAATGCGGCGAAGTTCCGGGTGGGGGCGAACTGGCTGCTCAACGCGACCGCCGGGGACGACTTCGTCCGCACCGGCTTCCTGGCCCGCCAGCCCGCCCGACTGCAGGACTTCGAGTACACCGACGCCTATCTGACGAAGGATCAGGTACGCGCCCACGCCCAGTCCCTACTCGCCAAGGGCTGAACCCGAAAGCCGAGCCGAGCGCCGAGCCGAGCGCCGCACCGCCGCCCCCGCCCGCACACTCCGGGCGAGGGGCGGCGGCACGTCCGCCTCACTCCGCCGTCAGGTACATCCCGCTCGCGTCCCGCCCGGCCGTGTTGTTGCACGCGTAGTTGCCGGTCGGCCGGGTCCACAGCTGCCCCAGACACGCGCCCAGCGCCTGCTGCCCGTAGTAGTTCGGGTGCATCGACTCCTGGACCGCGCCCTGGCTGGTGTTGAGACCGCCGTCCAGGAAGCGCGCCCACTCGCTGGTGGTCGCGGACGGGCCGGAGCCCGCGCTCGGCTGCTGCGCGGAGGTGGAGCACACCTCACGGCCCTGGAGCATGTTGGAGAGGTCCAGGAACTGCGCCCCCTTGGTGGCCGCGACCCCCGCCAGCGCCTTGGAGATCTGCGGCACCATCGAGTCGCGCGCCCAGTCGGCGTCGCCGTCCCAGAACGGGCAGCCGCCGGTGTCCGACCGGCTCCAGCCGCTCTCCGGGTAGCGCATCTCGGCGCTGCGCGGGATCGGCGAGGGGTACGACTGGAGCACCAGCCGGTAGTCGGAGCGCGCGTAGCCCGCGTTGGTCATGACGGCCCGGATCTCGTCGATCGCCTTGCTCACCCCGGCCATCGCGGTGGGCATCTTGGAGTCGATCTGGGACTGCGCCGAGCTGTGGCAGTAGGAGTACCAGACCAGGTAGTCCTGCACGCAGTTGGAGATGATCCCGGAGAAGCCGAGGTCGTTCCCGCCGATCGACAGCGTGATCAGCTTGACGTTGTTCTGGGCGGCCACGGTGGCGAGTTGGTCGGCCTGCGGGGCCTCGCCCTTGAGGGACTGCCCGCCGTTGGAGGCGCGGAAGACGTTGCCGGTGACGGCGCCCGAGCAGGCCAGGTCGACCTGCTTCTGGGCGACGCCCTGGGCGCCGAGCACCTCGGCGACGTCGGAGCGGTCGCACCCGCTGGCCGCCGTCGCGCCGTAGACCAGCGAGGGGTCGTACGAACTGCCGTTCCAGGCCCGGTCGGTGCCGGTCCGGTTCCCGCTGGAGTCGGCCGAGTTGCCCTTCCAGCGGCCGGCCTCGCCGGAGATGTAGCTGTCGCCGAGCGTGACGCTCGCGGTCGGTCCGCCCGGCGCGGCGGCCGGCGCGGCCGGGGCCGCCGAGGCGGGCGCGGCGAGGGCCAGCCCCGCCAGGGTCAGCGGCAGGGCGGCGGCTGCGGTGAGCAGCCGACGGCCGAGTCCAGGGGTGCTGCTGGTGCTGCTCGAACTGTTTTCGGGCACGGCGGAACTCCTGCGGCTCGGTCTCCCCGCGCGATGGGGACGGGAAGACGCGTACGTGAGGGAAGGCCGCCGGCGCCGGTGGCGCACGAAAGATGGCATGGCCGCGCCGGTTACCGCTAGGTACGTGCAGCAGGTTTCCCGCTTTGTTACCGACGGGTTCAGACCAGCCGGGTGTCGGCACCGCCCGTTCCCAGAACCGCCGCCAGATCGTTGGCCAGGTCTCTTGCGCCCGCCCGGTCGAGTCCCGCGACGGTGAACCGCAGCCCGGGCGGCGACTGGATCCGGTACCGCGCCCCGGGCGCCGCGACCCAGCCGCGCTGCACCAGGGCCGCCAGCGCCGAGGTCTCGTCCGGCACCGGCACCCAGACGTTCAGCCCGCTCGCCCCGTGCGCCTCGATGCCGCGCGCCGCCAGCTCCGCCAGCAGCGCGTCCCGCCGCTCCCGGTAGGCGGCGGCCACGCGCGCGGCCGGCGCCGCGTCGGCGCGCCACAGCTCGGCGACGGTGCGCTGCAGCAGATGGCTGACCCAGCCCGCGCCGAGCCGCAGCCGCCCGGCGACCCGACCGACCGTCTCCTCGTCGCCGACCATCACCGACACCCGCAGGTCCGGCCCGTACGCCTTGGCCGCCGAACGCACCACCGCCCAGTGCCGCGGCCCCGCGCCGACCAGCGGCCGGTACGGCTGGTCGACCATGCCGTGCCCGTGGTCGTCCTCGATCAGCAGCACCCCGGGGTGCTCGGCCAGCACGGCCCGCAGCGCCGCGGCCCGCGCCTCGCCGAGCGCCGCACCGGTCGGGTTCTGCGCCCGACTGGTCACCACCACCGCGCGGGCCCCGTCGGCCAGTGCCGCGGCCAGCGCCTCCGGCAGCGGCCCCTCGTCGTCCAGCCGTACGGGCAGGGGGCGCAGCCCCATCGCGGGCAGCAGGTCGAGCAGGCTGCCCCAGCCCGGGTCCTCGACCGCCACCGCGTCGCCGGGGCGCAGCCAGGCGCCGAGCGTGCGCTCGATGGTGTCCAGCGCGCCGGAGGCGACGGCGATCGGGCCGCCGGGCAGTCCGTCGGCCTCGAAGGAGCTGCGGGCGAGTTCGAGCAGCCCGGGGTCGATCCGCGCCTGCCCGTACAGCACGGGTCCGGTCCGGGCGACCGCGGCCGCGAGGGCGGGGGCGAGGTCGGGCAGCAGCGCCGGGTCGGGGTTGCCGGTGGAGAGGTCGCGGGCGCGTTCGGGCACCGGGATGCGGATCTGGTCGCGGGGGGTGAGCGCGGGCCGGGGCAGGATCCGGCTGCCCTTGCGGCCGGCCGTCTCGATCACGCCCCGGTCGCGCAGCAGCCGGTAGGCGGCGGCCACCGTGTTGGGGTTGACGCCGAGCTCGACGGCGAGGTCGCGCAGCGGGGGGAGCGGGGTTCCGGGCGCGAGCTGTCCGCTGCTCACGCCCTGTTCGATGTGGGCCGCGATTTCGCTGGCGCGTCGCCCTTTCAGCGGATAGTCTCCTAGCACAAACCAGATTATGCACTAGTACATAGGGGTTGTCATGTCGACCACGCCGACGAACACCGAGGGCACCGACTACGCCCGGACCCCACGCACCACCCCCACCCGCTACAAGGACCGCGCCACCTGGGAACGCGAGGCGATCCACGCCATCCTCGACGAGGCCTACCTCTGCCACCTCGGCTTCGTCGTCGACGGCGCCCCGGTCGTCCTGCCCACGGTCTTCGCCCGGGTCGGCAGCCGGCTCTACGTCCACGGCTCCACCGGCAGCCGCCCGCTGCGCGGCGCCGCCGACGACCAGGGCCTCCAGGTGTGCCTCACGGTCACCCACGTCGACGCCCTGGTGCTGACCAAGTCCGCGTTCAACCACTCGGTGAACTTCCGCTCGGTGGTCGCCCACGGCACCGCGTACCAGGTCACCGACCCCGAGGAGCTGGACGTCGCGCTGGCCGCCATCGTCGACCAGGTCGTCCCCGGCCGCTCCGGCGAGATCCGCCCGGCCAACCCCAAGGAGCTCGCCGCCACCGCCGTGCTCCGGCTGGAGCTGGACGAGGTCTCGGCGAAGACCCGCTCGGACGGCGCCGCCGACGACCCGGCCGACGCCGACCTGCCGTACTGGTCCGGCACCGTCCCGGTCAGCACCGCCTACGGCGCCCCCGAGCCGCACGACCCGAACGTCCCGCTGCCCGCGCACATGCGCCGCTACCCCCGCTGAGGAAGGCCGTCCGATGCTGATCAGGTCCTGGGACCGGGGCGACGAGGAGGAGTGGCGCGCCTGGCTGGCCGAGGGTCGCGACTTCGGCCTGCTCGCCGCCAACGGCGGCCCCGACGAGGGCCCGGTGCTCGTCCCCACCCACTTCCTGCTGGACGAGGAGGGCGGCGAGATCCTGCTCCACCTCGCCACGCCCAACCCGCTGCTGGCCGCCGTCCGCGCCGACCCGAACGTCACCCTGGCGGTCACCGACGGCTACGCCTTCGCGCCCGGCCACTGGCGCGGCGAGCCCGGCACTCCCACCAGCTACTACGCCTCGGTGCACTTCCACTGCACCGCCGAGGTGGTGGAGTCCGCCGAGGGCAAGGCGGAGATCCTCAACCGCCAGCTGGCGCACTTCCAGCCGGAGACCCCTGAGGTCCGGGTGGTCCCCGGCCGGACGGAGTTCGGCCGGCTGCTGCCCGGCCTGCGCGGGCTCCGTCTGACGGTCCGCGAGGTGCGCGCCAAGTTCAAGTACGACGACAAGAAGCCGGCCGCCGAGCAGCACGCGATCGCCGGGCGGCTCGCCGAGCGCGCGGACGCCCCGGCGCTCCGCCGGGACCAGGACGCCGCCGCCCGCACCCAGCTGCTGCGGCGTCACCGCCGACGTCAGGAGCGGCTCCAGGAGCGGCGCACGGCCACCGCGCGCGCCGCCGACTGACCCCGTTTCACCCGATCGGTCCCCAACTCGGGCGGGTCGGCCGCCGCGCTGCTCGAATGTGAGACGAGTCCTGCCCAGCCGTCGGGGCGGGCCCGTCCACCCGGGGAGCGCGCGTGTCCACAGTCCATCACCAGCGGGCCTCCGGCGAGGCCCACCTCGGGCACGTGATCTTCATCTCGGCGGCCGCCGCGATGGGCGGCTTCCTGTTCGGCTACGACAGCGCCGTAATCAACGGCGCCGTGACGGGCATCCAGAAGCACTTCGCGGTGGGCCACGGCACCACCGCCTTCGTGGTGGCCATCGCGCTGCTCGGCTCGGCCGCCGGCGCGGTGGTCGCCGGCCGGCTGGCCGACCACTTCGGCCGGGTGCGCACCATGCTGCTGGCCGCCGTGCTGTTCGCGGCCAGCGGCGTCGGCTCGATGTTCCCGCCGAACATCGAGGCCCTCGCGAGCTGGCGCGTGGTCGGCGGCGTCGCGATCGGCATCGCCTCGGTGATCGCGCCGACCTACATCGCCGAGGTCGCGCCGACCGCCTACCGCGGCCGGCTCGCCTCCTTCCAGCAGATGGCGATCGTGCTCGGCATCACCGTCTCGCAGCTCGCCAACTACGCGCTCAACCAGGCCGCCGGCGGCGAGTCCACCGGCCACCTCGGCGGCATCCAGGCCTGGCAGTGGATGCTCGGCGTCGAGACCATCCCGGCCCTGGTGTACGGGCTGATGGCACTCTCCATCCCGGAGTCGCCGCGCTTCCTGATCGCCGACCACCGCGAGGAGCAGGCCCGCAAGGTGCTGGTCGAGGTCGAGGGCGAGGACGTCGACCTGGACGCCCGGGTCGCCGAGATCCGCGCGGTGCTGGAATCCGCCCACAAGCCCCGGCTCAAGGACCTGCTCGGCGGCCGCTTCGGCCTGCTGCCGATCGTCTGGGTCGGCATCGGCGCCTCGGTGTTCCAGCAGTTCGTCGGCATCAACGTGATCTTCTACTACTCGTCCCTGCTCTGGCAGTCGGTCGGCATCAACGAGTCCAACTCGCTGCTGATCAGCCTCTCCACCTCGATCGTCAACGTGATCGGCACGGTGATCGCGATGACCCTGGTGGACCGGATCGGCCGCAAGCCGCTGGCCCTGGCCGGCTCGATCGGCATGGCGGCCGCGCTGGGCACCGCCGCCTGGGCGTTCTCCTACCGGCACGGCACCGGCGACACCGCGACCCTGGACAACACCCACGCCACCGTCGCCCTGGTCGCCGCCCACGTGTTCGTGCTCTGCTTCGCCTTCTCCTGGGGCGTGGTGGTCTGGGTGCTGCTCGGCGAGATGTTCCCCAACCGGATCCGGGCGCTGGCCCTGTCGGTCGCGGCCTCGGCCCAGTGGATCGCCAACTGGGCGATCACGGTCAGCTTCCCGGACCTCGCCGACTGGAACCTCTCCGCGACGTACGTCATCTACGCGGCCTTCGCGCTGCTCTCCATCCCGTTCGTGGCCTTCTGCATCAAGGAGACCAAGGGCCGCGCCCTGGAGGAGATGGGCTGACCGGCCGCACCCTCCCGCTCCCCCGCCGCAGACGGCCCGACCCACCGAACGACCCAGCTCCCGAACGGCCCGACCCCCGAACGGCCCAGCCCCCGACCGGCCCGACCCACCGAGAGGAAGCCATGCCCGACCACGGCGGCCCCCGGCAGAACGTCAGCTTCCCGAGCAACGGCCGCACCGCGCACGGGTACCTGGCCCGCCCTCCGCAGGGCGTCGGACCGGGCCTGGTGGTGGTGCAGGAGTGGTGGGGGCTCACCTCGCACGTCGCGGACATGGCCGACCGCTTCGCCGCCGAGGGCTTCACCGTGCTGGCCCCCGATCTCTTCGGCGGCACCACCACCCACGACGGCGCCGAGGCGGCCCGGCTCAAGCGCGAACTCCCGGTCGAGCGGGCCGTCGAGGACCTCTCCGGCGCCGTCGGCCACCTGCTCGCGCTGGACGGCGTGGTCGGCGACGCGGTCGGCGCCGTCGGCTTCTGCATGGGCGGCGGCTTCGCCCTGATGCTGGCGGCCCGGGCCGGCGACGCGGTGGCCGCCGCGGTCCCCTTCTACGGCCTCCCGGCGGACCCCGACTTCGACTACCGCGGCCTGACCGCCCACGTCCTCGGCCACTTCGGCGAACTCGACGGCTCGATCCCGATGGCCGCCGTGGACGAGGCGGCCACCCGGATCGGCGAGGCCACCGACGTCCGCCCCGAGATCCACTTCTACCCGGCCGGGCACGCCTTCATGAACGACGAGAACCCGCTGGGCACCTACGACGCCCTCCAGGCCCGGATCGCCTGGCGCCGCACCGTCACCTTCCTCTGGGGCCACCTGGGCTGACGCCCCGCCCCACCGGCCCCGCCCCACCCGCCGGCGCCCGCCCCCACCGGTTCGGGTGCGAAATCCGGATGACACCGGTACGAACTCCGACCATAGTCACCCGGGTGCCGACCCCACTCCCCCGCCGCCCCACCTGGGCGAGCCGCAACTTCCGCATCCAGACCGCCGCCACCGTGATCAGCGGCCTCGGCAACGCCGGCGCCCCCATCGCCACCGCCTTCGCCGTCCTCGGCAACGGCGGCGGCGCCACCGAGGTGGGCTACGTCACCGCCGCGCGGCTGCTGCCCACCGTGCTGTTCCTGCTGGTCGGCGGCACCCTCGCCGACCGGCTCCCGCGCCACCACGTGATGGTCGCCGCCAACCTGTTCAGCGCCGCCTCCCAGGCCGTGCTGGCCGCCCTGGTGCTGGCCGGGAACGTCCAGCTGTGGCAGCTGCTGGTGCTCTCCGCCGCCGGCGGCGCCGGCTACGCCCTCTACTCCCCCGCGGCCGGCGGCATGATCATGCAGGCCGTCCCCCAGGAGCACGCCGCCCGCGCCTTCGCGGTCTTCCGGATGGGCCTGAACGCCTCCCAGATCGGCGGCGCCGCCCTCGGCGGGGCGCTCACCGCCGCCGTCGGCCCCGGCTGGGTGCTGGCCCTGGACGCCCTCTGCTTCCTGGTCGCCGCCTCCCTGCGCTTCTTCCTGGAGCCCGAGTCCGCGCCCGCCCCCTCCGGCGGCGGCATGCTGCGCGACCTGCGCGAGGGCTGGCGGGAGTTCGCCTCCCGCCGCTGGCTGTGGGTGATCGTGCTGCAGTTCGCCGTGGTGGTGGCCTGCATCAACACCGTCGAGGCGGTGTACGGGCCGACGGTGGCCGACGAACGCCTGGGCGGCGCGGGCGCCTGGGGCCTGGCGATGTCCGCGTACGGCGTCGGCCTGGTCGTCACCGGCCTGCTGATGGCCCGTTGGCGTCCCCGCCGGATCCTGCTGGTCGGCAACTGGGGCGTGTTCCTGTTCGGCGCCCCGGCCCTCGCCCTGGCCGCCGGCGCCCCGCTGCCGCTGCTGATCGCCGCGATGTTCCTGTCCGGGGTCGGCGTCACGGTCTTCGGCGTCAACTGGATGGTCGTGCTCCAGCAGGAGATCCCGGAGGAGATGTTCTCCCGGGTCTCCGCGTACGACGAGCTCGGCTCCTACTCACTGGCCCCGGTCGGCACCGCGCTGGCCGGCCCGGCCGCGGCCGCGCTCGGCCTCTCCGGCGCGCTGTGGGCCTGCGCGGCGCTGTGCCTGCTGCTGAGCGCCGTCGTCCTGATCGACCCGCAGATCCGCCGGCTCTCCCGCCGCGACCCGCAGGGAAGCACCCCGGACGCACCGGTGCCCGCCGGCGAACCCGCGCCCGCGCCGTGAGCGCCCTGTGCGCCCCGCGTGCGCCCGTCGGAAAGCAACCATCGGGGCCGACGGTTCGTCCGACCGGGTAGGAAGATCCATCCACTTGGGGGCCCACCGGTGCCGAAGCCACTGCTGTTCCTGGACGTCGACGGGGTGCTGAACCCGGTCTGCCCGCCTCCGGACGCCGGGTTCGACACCCACACCCTGCTCGGCTACGCCGTCCTGCTCTCCGCCGAGCACGGCGCCTGGCTGCGCGAACTCGCCGGGACGTACGAGCTGGTCTGGGCCACCACCTGGGAGGAGCACGCCAACACCCACATCGCCCCGGCGATCGGCCTGGACCCGCTCCCCTTCGTCCGCTTCACCGACTACGTCCCGCAACCCGGCGACCCGCACGTCCCGTTGATGCAGCTGTTCTCCGCCCGCAAGTGGGCGCCGCTGCTGCGCTACGCCAAGGGCCGCCCGTTCGCCTGGGTGGACGACGTCATCCCGTCCCGGCTGGTCCGCCGCTCGCTGTGGCGCCGGGACCGCCTGCTGCTGCCGATCGATCCCGGCCGGGGCCTGGAGCGCCGGCACGTCGACCGGCTGCTCGCCCGCCCGCCGCGCAGCCAGGCCCTGCCGGGATCACCGGTCAGGGGGTCGGCAGCCAGCTGACGTGCCCGGCGAGCAGCGCGTACCCGACGAAGGCCACCGTGTCGATCAGCGCGTGCGCCGCCACCAGCGGCATCACCCGCCCCCAGCGCCGGTACAGCAGGCAGAACACCGCCCCCATCACCATGTTGCCGACCAGCCCGCCGACCCCCTGGTACAGGTGGTACGAGCCGCGCAGCACCGAGCTGGCCACCACCACCGCCGGCCAGGACCATCCCCGCTGCCCCAGCCGGCGCAGCAGGTAGCCGAGGACGACGACCTCCTCCAGGATCGCGTTCTGCCAGGCCGACAGCACCAGCACCGGCACCCGCCACCACACGTCCGGCAGTCCGGAGGGCGCCACCGTCAGGTTGTACCCGGCCGCCTGCGAGGCCAGGTACAGCACCAGCCCGGAGCCGCCGATCGCCGCCGCGACGGCCGCGCCCCGGCCCAGGTCGCGCAGCTTCTCCCGCAGGTCGAAGCCCAGCACCCGCAGCGAGGCGCCCTCGCGCACCAGCAGGTAGCCGACCAGCACCACCGGCATCAGCCCGCGCCCGATGTAGTACAGCTGCCAGACCAGGTCCAGCCAGGGCCGCCCGGGCGCGCGCGAGCCGTTCAGGGTGGCGACCTGCTGCCCGAGCTGGAGCGGTTCGGTGAGCGAGCCCGCGAAGCTGATCAGCGCGCTGATCCCGCTGGCCCCGAGCGAGAGGCCGAGGACGACCAGCAGTTCCACGCCGAGCAGGCGTCGGTCGGGCCGCACGGTCTCCGGCACGGTCGGGCGGGTCGTCACGGGTGCTCCAGCGGACGGACGGTCGCTCCGGTCGTCGGCCGACGACCGGGGCGATCATCCTGACACAGCGGCGGGCTCAGCCCACCGGCCAGGTGTGCACCGGTTCGCCGCCGCGCATGTGCTCGGCGTAGCGCCTGGTCATCGCGGCGAGCGCGGCCGGGCGGTCCATGCCGTACTGCTCGCGCAGCCGGTGGAAGGTGGCGCTCTGCCAGGAGGCGCCGTTGGTGCGGCGCAGGCAGCGCTGCTCGATGATCCCCAGGTAGCGGTCCCGGTCGGCGGGCTCCACGCCCCACTCGTCCAGCCCCTGGTAGGCCATCGGCAGCAGCTCGTTGAGCACCAGGTCGACCGCCGACACCGTCTGCAGCCCGCCGCCGCGGCCGGCCCGGCCGGGGCGCGGCCACTGGAACACCGCGTCGATGCCGTACCGGGCGCCCTGGCGGAAGTTCTCGTCCGCCCGCTCGAACGGCAGCCGGGTCCAGACCGGCCGGGGCTGCTCGGCGAGCACCCGCACCAGCCCGTAGTAGAAGGCGGCGTTGGCCAGCGTGTCGGCCACCGTCGGCCCGGCCGGCAGCGCCCGGTTCTCCACCCGCAGGTGCGCGACCCCGCCGGAGACGTCGTACACCGGGCGGTTCCAGCGGTAGATGGTGCCGTTGTGCAGCCGCATCTCGGCGAGCCTGGGCGCGCCGCCGGAGGCCAGCACCTTGAGCGGGTCCTCGTCGTCGCAGATCGGCAGCAGCGCCGGGAAGTAGCGCAGGTTCTCCTCGAACAGGTCGTACGCCGAGTCCACCCAGCGCTCGCCGAACCAGGTGATCGGGCGCACGCCCTGGGCCTTGAGCTCCGCCGAACGGGTGTCGCAGGCCTGCTGGAAGAGCACCGGACGGGTCTCCCGCCACAGCTCCCGCCCGAACAGGAAGGGGGAGTTGGCGCCGAGCGCGAGCTGCGGCCCGCAGATCGCCTGGGCGGCGTTCCACACCGAGGAGAACCGCTCCGGGGTCACCTGGAGGTGCAGTTGCAGCGAGGTCGCGGCGGCCTCGGCGACCATCGTGATGGACTCCAGCTGGAGGTGCTCGACGCCCTCGATGTCCAGCGCGATGTCCTCCCCCCGGGCGGCCAGAATCTGGTCGCTGAGCAGGCTGTAGCGCTGGTTGTGGCTCATCGCGTCCAGCCCGGTGTGGTCGTTCTCCAGGGTCGGCAGGATGCCCACCATGACGATCCGGGCGCCGGCCTCGGCCGCCTGCCGGTCGGCGTACCGCAGCCCGGTGTCGATCTCCTCGCGCAGTTCCTCGAAGACGTGTCCGCAGAGCCGGTGCGGCACGATGTTGACCTCGATGTTGAACTGGCCCAGTTCGGTCTGGAAGTCGCTGGACCCGATCGCACTCAGCACCTGGGCGTTGCGCATGACCGGCAGGCCCTGTTCGTCGGCCAGGTTGAGCTCGATCTCCAGCCCCATCACGGCCCGCGGCCGGTCGAAGCGGTCCTCGCGCAGCATCCGCCCGAGCGCGTCGAGGCAGGCCTGGAGCTTGAGCCGGTACTGCTGCCGGTCCGCCAGATCCGCCCGTGTCGCCACGACCTTCTCGCCCACGGTCCCCTCCTCCTGAGACACCCGGCCGGTCGACCGTGCCAGCATCATGCCCACCTCGAAGATCGATACCCGAATGCTTGTACTGGCTTGCATTGCAAGGCATCTGACGGGAATTCAGGTCATCTGCAGACTTGCCCGCCGCCACCGCCTGTGATAAACAGATCACCCTGCGCATTTGTTCGATGAAGCCGCTGAGTTCGCACTGCGCTCCGGCCGGTCCGCTCCCGCCCCGAGTCCCTCGTCGACGGCGGAGACCGCGCCGGCGCCGCGATCCTGCACAACCGGACAAGGCCGGCCCCCGTCACCGTGGACGCACCGAGCCGCGCCGGTATGCCGCACTCGCACGCCGATCTCGCTTGGAGAGGCGGACCCCGCCATGACCCTGCAGACCCCCCAGCCCCCACCGAGTGCCCTGCGCGCGGTCCTGGGCGCGCTCGACTCGGAGACCGCGCTGCGCCAGCCCGCCGCCGCCGCGCTGCGTCACCCGACCGGTCCACTGCTCCCCGCGCACCCGCTCGCGGTGCACGTCCTGGACGGCCCGCGCCCCGAGCTCCCCGCCGCCCGGCGCACCGGCTGGCGCTTCCTGATCAAGGACGGCCCCGACGTGGCCGCCGCCGCCGAGGTGGTGCAGAGCCCCGAGGGCCACACCTTCTCCCACTTCACCGCCGGCCCGTACCTCTCCTCCACCGTCCGGGCGCTGCGCGAGGCCTGGCAGCTCGCCCAGGGCTCCCGCTCCCGCCGCCAGCCCCGGCTGCTCACCTTCCCCGGCCAGTACGCCACCGCGCTCTGGCTGCACAGCCCCGACGCCGGCCCGTCCGCCGACCTGCTGATCCCGCTGGCCCCGGCCCCGCTCGGCGTCACCGCGCACCGCGCCTACCCGGCCGCCGAACTGCTCCCGCTGCTCGCCCGCGCCCCGCTGGCCGGATCCCTGCTGCTCGGCTCGCCCTGAGGACGCGCACCGCACCGGCCGTCGGGCACCGCGCCCGGCGGCCCTTCGCCGCGCCCGCCCCGCCCGCCGCCCTCACCCGAACGGCCACTACCCGGACGGGCCATCCGCCATGGCCCTCTCGGGCCATGCCCCGACTGGCCCACCGGTGCGCGATTTCTCCCCGGCCCCACCTGAACGGGTGATCTCTGCCCCGGAGTTGTGGCGCATGTCACGAAATTGCTGCGCGCGCGTCCGCAGATGCCGACACTGGGAACCAGCGTGGAAGGACCCCCTGTCCTACCCACTTGAGTGCTGGCCAAACCTGACCGGCACGCGGACAGGATCCGACCACCACGGCGGCCCCGGACGGCTCGACCTCCGGGGACCGCACCACGGGGAGGATCGCAGAGCGAAGCGAGGGTACGCGTATGTGCCAGCACCGTCCTGAGTGCCCGACGGCCGAGTCCGAGGACCGCGAAGCGGCCGAGCCGGTGGCCTGCCACCCGGAGCAGGGCTGGAGCCTGCTCTGCAACGGCGTCCTCCTGTTCGAGGACACCGGAGAACTGCTGCCCGACGGCCGGGTGATCGCCCCGCGCCGCCCGGTCGCCCACGCGGCCTGAGCCCGCGCCGGCCTGCGCCGCCCGCGCCGCCCGCGCCGCCACGGCCCGAGCCCACGCGGCAACCCGTCCGACACCCGCACAGCGCACAAGGGCAGGGCCCCGGCAGAAACGTTCTGCCGGGGCCCTGCCTCGTGCCTGCGCGGTCGATCAGACGCCGTACTCGTCCAGCGGCGGGCAGGAGCAGACCAGGTTGCGGTCGCCGTACGCGCCGTCGATCCGGCTCACCGGCGGCCAGTACTTGTCCGCCGGGTTCACGCCCGCCGGGAAGACCGCCTCCTGCCGCGAGTAGCCGTGCGCCCAGTCGCCGGCCAGCACGGCGGCGGTGTGCGGGGCGTTGCGCAGCGGGTTGTCGTCGGCCGCCCACTCGCCCGAGCCGACCTTGTCGATCTCGCCGCGGATCTCGATCATCGCGTCGCAGAACCGGTCGATCTCGTGCAGGTCCTCGGACTCGGTCGGCTCGATCATCAGCGTGCCGGCCACCGGGAAGGACATCGTCGGCGCGTGGAAGCCGTAGTCGATCAGGCGCTTGGCGATGTCGTCCACCGTCACGCCCGTCTCCTTGGTCAGCGGGCGCAGGTCGATGATGCACTCGTGCGCGACCAGCCCGCCCGGGCCGGTGTAGAGCACCGGGAAGTGCGGCGCGAGGCGCTTGGCGATGTAGTTGGCGTTCAGCACGGCGACCTGGGTCGCGTGCTTGAGGCCCTCGCCGCCCATCAGCCGGACGTACGCCCAGGAGATCGGCAGGATCGCCGCCGAGCCCCACGGCGCGGCCGAGATCGGGCCGACGCCGGTGGCCGGGCCGGCCTCCTCCTGGAGCGGGTGGTTCGGCAGGTACGGCGCCAGGTGGGCGCGCACCGCGACCGGGCCGACGCCCGGGCCGCCGCCGCCGTGCGGGATGCAGAAGGTCTTGTGCAGGTTCAGGTGCGAGACGTCCGCGCCGAACTTGCCCGGCTTGGCCAGGCCGACCAGGGCGTTCAGGTTGGCGCCGTCGACGTACACCTGGCCGCCGGCCTCGTGCACCAGGGCGCAGATGTCGGTGATCTGGGTCTCGTACACGCCGTGGGTCGACGGGTAGGTGACCATCAGCACCGACAGGTTGTCACGGTGCTGCTCGATCTTGGCCTTGAGGTCCTCGACGTCCACGTCGCCGTCGACCAGGGTCTTCACCACGACCACGCGCATGCCGGCCATCACCGCGGAGGCGGCGTTGGTGCCGTGCGCCGAGGACGGGATCAGGCAGACGTCGCGCTGGGCGTCACCGTTGGCGTGGTGGTAGGCGCGGACGGCCAGCAGGCCGGCCAGCTCGCCCTGGGAGCCGGCGTTCGGCTGGATCGAGACGGCGTCGTAGCCGGTGACCTCGACGAGCTGCTGCTCCAGCTGGCGGATCAGGGTCAGGTAGCCCGCGGCCTGGTCGACCGGCGCGAAGGGGTGCAGCTGGCCGAACTCCGGCCAGGTCACCGCCTCCATCTCGGTGGTGGCGTTGAGCTTCATGGTGCAGGAGCCCAGCGGGATCATGCCACGGTCCAGCGCGTAGTCCCGGTCCGACAGGCGGCGCAGGTAGCGCAGCATGGCGGTCTCCGAGCGGTGGCTGTGGAAGACCGGGTGGGTCAGGTACTCGTCCTCGCGCAGCAGCGCGGCCGGCAGCGCGTCGGCGGCCTCGGCGACCTCGACCGCGGGGACGCCGAACGCGGCCCAGACGCCGGCCAGGTGCTCGCGGGTGGTGGTCTCGTCGGCGGAGACCGAGATCCGGTCCTCGCCGTCCTGGAACACGTTGATGCCGTTGGCGCGGGCGGCGGCGGCGATCTCGGCGGCGCGGCCCGGGACGACGGCGGTGACGGTGTCGAAGAACTCGCCGTGCAGCAGCTCGACGCCGCCGGCCCGCAGGCCCTCGGCGAGGGCGGCGGCGTAGCGGTGGGTGCGGCGGGCGATGTCGGCCAGGCCGTCCGGGCCGTGGTAGACGGCGTACATCGAGGCCATCACGGCGAGCAGCACCTGGGCGGTGCAGATGTTGCTGGTGGCCTTCTCGCGGCGGATGTGCTGCTCGCGGGTCTGCAGGGCCAGGCGGTAGGCGCGGTTGCCGTCGGCGTCGACGGAGACGCCGACCAGGCGGCCGGGCAGCGAGCGGGCGTACTCGGCGCGCACCGAGAGGTAGCCGGCGTGCGGGCCGCCGAAGCCCATCGGGACGCCGAAGCGCTGCGAGGTGCCGCAGGCGATGTCGGCGCCCAGCGCGCCCGGGGACTTGAGCAGGGTCAGCGCCAGGAGGTCGGCGGCGACGGCGACGATCGCGCCCAGGCCGTGCGCCTGCTCGATCACCGCGGTGAGGTCGCGGACCACACCGGTGGCGCCCGGGTACTGCAGCAGCACGCCGAAGACGCCGCGCTCGGCGATCTCGGCCGGGATGCCCTCGGACAGGTCGGCGACGACGACCTCGACGCCGGTCGGCACGGCGCGGGTGTTGATCACCGCGACGGTCTGCGGCAGGGTCTCGGCGTCGACCAGGAAGACGCCGCCCTTGACCTTGGTGACGCGGCGGGCCAGGGCCATCGCCTCGGCGGCCGCGGTGCCCTCGTCCAGCAGCGAGGAGCCGGAGGTGGGCAGACCGGTCAGGTCGGAGACCAGGGTCTGGAAGTTGAGCAGGGCCTCCAGGCGGCCCTGCGAGATCTCCGGCTGGTACGGGGTGTACGCGGTGTACCAGGCCGGGTTCTCCATGACGTTGCGCAGGATCACCGGCGGGGTGAAGGTGCCGTAGTAGCCCAGGCCGATCATCGGCTGGAGCACCTGGTTGCGGCCGGCCAGCTCGCGCAGCTCGGCGAGGACCTGCGCCTCGCTGCGGCCGGCGGGCAGGTCCAGGGCGGTGATGGAGCGGATCGCCTCGGGAACGGCGGTGGCGGCGAGCTCGTCCAGCGAGCCGTAGCCGACGGAGGCCAGCATCTTCTCCTGCGCGGCGGCGTCGGGGCCGATGTGGCGGTTCTCGAAGGGGCTGGCCAGCTCAAGCTCGGTGAGGGTCGAGGCGCTGGTGGGGCGTCCCGCGTTCGGCTGGGCGTTCATGGTGGTCGAGGCCTCCTGGTCACGGACCGGCGGGGGTACGCACGCCGGCCGGTCGCGCCGCTGCGGACAGCGGACCGACCTGGGCGGGCGGACCCGAAAGGCCTCCCCCTCTGTCATCGGGACCTGAGAGCTTCGCCCGCACGCCGCGCGATGGCGCGCCGTCGGCTTGCACCGTCGGTGAGGGTGGTGATCGTCGGCTCCCGCGCCGGCGGTCCTGCCCTGCTTTCCAGAGTGACCTATCCCGCACGGTACGGATGCCTGAGAGATTCCGGGGAGGAGTTGCTCCTTCGGCGCCCCGACCAGCGGTTTTCACTGTCGGGGACTCTCCCGAGCGGGCTCGGCGGTCGCGGCCCAGGGTACCAGCGGGAGGGCTTCCGATCACGGGTGCGTCCGGTCACTCCGGGTCTACGCGCGTCCCCCGGACGGCCCAGCGCGAAGCCCGTCCGGCGCACCCCGGTCGCGCGCGTCCGATTGATGGCTTTTGGTGTGAAGTGGCGGACGGGACGGGTGCTCCGGCCGTCTCACCTGCGGGAGTTCCGCAGGCGCAGCGCTTGGAGGAAAGAGTGCAGACCGACATCGACCCCAGGGACCTCATCGGCCACAAGGCGGTCGACCGCAACGGGGACAAGATCGGCACGGTGGACGAGGTGTACCTGGACGACGCCACCGGGCATCCGGAGTGGGCGGCCGTCCGCACCGGCATCTTCGGCCGGGACGCCTTCGTCCCGCTCACCACGAGCGAGTTCTCCGGCGAGGAGCTCCGGGTGCCGTACGACAAGTCGCTGGTGAAGGACTCGCCGGACTTCGGCGTGGGCCAGCACCTGTCGCCGGCCCAGGAGCTCCAGCTCTACCGCTACTACGGCCTCGACACCCCCGTGGACGGCCGTCCGGCCGCCGCTGAGCCCGCCCGGGACGACCGGCCGGACCTCGACTTCGGCACCACCACGGCCGCCGCGGCCGCCAAGCCGACCGCCTTCCACTCCCCCGACCCCGCCCCGGCCGCGACCGCGACCGCGACGGGCACGACCACCATGACCAGCGCCGGCACGACCCACACCAGCACCGACACCGCCACGGAGGCCCACGTGCGGACCCTCAGCACCCCCGCACCGATCGCCAACGGCACCGTCCTGGCGCCGGCCGCCGCCCACCTGGCCGAGCCGAAGCCGCAGCCCGCCGCGACCACCCCGGCCGCGAACGGCACCGCCGCCTCCTCCGCCCCCAGCGGCCCGGTCGAGATCACCTGCCGCGAGGAGCGGCTGGACATCACCACCGAGTGGCACGTGCTGGGCACCGCGAAGCTGCGCAAGTACGTGACCAGCGAGCAGGTCGAGCGCCGCGTCCCGGTGGTCCGCGAGCGGGTCCGGGTGGAGCGGATGCCGGTCAGCGACGCCGAGCTGGCCTCGCTGACCGAGAAGGAGATCGACGAGGCGGTCGAGGAGGTCACCCTCCGCGAGGAGCGGCCGGTGGTCCGCAAGTACCTCGCCCCGATCGAGCGAGTCCGCCTGGTGGTGGAGCGCTACACGGAGGAGGAGGTGGTCCGGGACGAGCTCCGCCGCGAGCACGTCGAGGTCCACGACGACACGGCCGCCACCGCGCCGGGCGGGGCGGGCGAGGCGGGTGAGGCGCTCGTCCACGCGGCCGACGGCTCCCGGCCCGCCGCCCTGCGCCCGCTGGCCTGACCTCCCCGTTCTCCGCCCGTTCCACGAGGGCCCCGGACTCCGGTCCGGGGCCCTCGTGTTGCGCCGCAGTTCCCCACTTTGCCAAACCTTAACCACTCGATATTTGACATCATGAACTATCCACCCGCACAGTTACTTGAGTTCATTCACTATGTACGGGAGGAAGCAACCGTGAGTGAGGCACCACAGCCCACCACTGCGGCCGAGAAGCAGAGCAACGCCCGGGTCCTGCCGGCCCTCATCCTGGCGATGCTGTCCTTCAGCGTGGTGCAGACCGCGGTCGTCCCGATCCTGCCGTCGCTGGCCAAGGAACTGGACGTCTCCGGGTCGAACATCACCTGGCTGATGACCGCCAACCTGCTGTCCGCGGCCGTGCTGACTCCCCTGCTGGGCCGCTTCGGCGACCTCCGGGGCCGCAAGCCCATGCTGCTGATCTCGCTGGCCGGCCTGATCGCCGGTTCGGCACTGGCCGTCTGCACCCACTCCTTCACCTGGCTGATCGTCGCCCGCGTCCTCCAGGGCGCCGGCGGTGGCGTGATGCCGCTGGCGATCAGCATCGTCCGTGACGAGCTGCCCAAGCAGAAGGTGACCGGCGGCGTCGCCGCCATCAGCGCCTCGATGGGCGTCGGCTCCGGCCTCGGCCTGGTCGCGACCGGCCTGCTGCTGGAGCACTGGAACTACAAGTCGATCTTCTGGATGGGCCTGGCCTTCGGCCTGCTCGCCATCGCCCTGGTCGCCTTCCGGGTCCCGACCGACCCGGTGACCGACAAGGAGGGCGGCGCCGACCCGCTCGGCGCGCTCACCCTGGCCGGCTGGCTCTCCGCCCTGCTGGTCGCGGTCAGCCAGGGCAACCACTGGGGCTGGACCTCCACCAAGACCCTCGGCCTGTTCGCCGTCGCCGCGGTGGTCGCCCTGATCTGGGGCGTCATCGAGACCAAGGTCGCCCACCCGCTGGTGGACCTCAAGATGATGGGCCGCCCGGCCGTCGCCTTCACCAACCTGGCCGGCCTGCTGATCGGCTTCGGCATGTACGGCTCGTTCATGGTCATCAGCAACTTCGCCCAGACCCCGGAGAAGCTGGCCCACTACGGCTTCACCGCGACCGTACTGCACGCCGGCGTGATGCTGCTGCCGTCCGCGATCGGCTCGATGGTCGCCGCCCCGATCGGCGCCCTGATGATCGCCCGCCGCGGCCCGCGCCTGCCGCTGGTCCTCGGTGGCGTCCTCGGCGCGATCGCGATGGCCTACCTGGCCCTGCGGCACAGCGCCGAAGGCGACATCTACACCGCCTCCGCGATCTTCGGCCTCGGCATCGGCCTCGCCTTCGCCGCGATGCCCGCCTTCATCAACGGCGCCGTCCCGGTCGAGCAGAGCGGCATCGCCAACGGCATGAACTCCGTGCTGCGCACCGTCGGTGGCGCGATCGGCACCGCCGTGATGACCGCCATCCTGACCGGCGACACCATGAAGCTCCCGATCAAGATCCCGGTGCTGCTGCCCACCCTGGACGCCTACAAGCACGCGTTCTGGGTCACGGCCGTCGTCTGCGTCATCGCCGGCGTCGTCCCCTTCCTGATCCGCACCACCAAGCCGGCCGTCACCGTCGCCGGCGGCGCGGCCCGGCAGGACTCCAGCCCCGAGCTGGCCAAAACCGACGCCTGACGAGGCGTCCGGCCCGCGCGTTCAGGGACAGGACGCGCGGGCCCGGGCCTCCGCCCGGTCGCGAGGGCATCGCGACCGTCCGGGGCCCGGCACGGTATGCGGCCCCACCCGGTACTACCGGGTGGGGCCGTTCCGCGTTCCCGGGCCGCTACCAGCGCCCGCCCGCCTCGGGCACCGCCCCTCAGCCCCCTACGCCTCAGCCCCGTCCGCGTCCGGCTCCTCCGGCTGCCGCAGCGGCAGCGGCCGGGCCGGCTCCAGCGCCGGATCGTCCACCGCGAAGGTCCGCACCCGGCCCGGCCCGCTCCACGGCGTCTCGAACCGCACCGTCACCCGCCCCACTCCGCTGCCCTGGACCCACCCCGGCCCCAGCTCGGCGTGCCGGACGTCCTGTCCGGGCATCCAGCGCCGCACCACGACCTCCTCCGGCTCCTCCTCGGCCACCGCCGCCTCGGCCACCTCGGCGTGCTCCGCCGCCTCCTCCCGCAGCGCCTGCGCGAAGAGGTCCTCCTGGGTGTAGTCGGCCAGTTGGGCCACGCCGACTCCGAGCAGCCGCACCCCGCCGGTGATGTCCACCTGCTCGGCGAGGCGCCGGGCCGTCGCCGTGATCACCGCCGCGTCGTCGGTGGGCCCGCCCAGGGTCTCGGAGCGGGTCAGCGTCGAGAAGTCGAACCGCCGCACCTTGAGCACCACCGTCCGGCCGGAGCGCCCGGCCGAGCGCAGCCGCCGGACGCAGCGCCCGGCGAGCGCCTCCACCTCCCGCAGCACCCGGTCCCGATCGGCCAGGTCCACCTCGTAGGTGTCCTCCACCGAGACGGACTTGGCGTCCTGGTCGGCCACCACCGGCCGGTCGTCCAGCCCTGTCGACATGTGGAAGATCCCGGTGCCGTGCGCCCGCCCGAGCAGCTGGACCAGCTCCGCCTCCCCCGCCTCCGCGAGGTCCGCCACCGTGCTCAACCCGGCCCGGCGCAGCACCTGCTCGGTGGCCGGCCCGATCCCGGGCAGCGCCCGGACCGGCATCGGGCCGAGCACGGCCCGCTCCTGCCCCGGCTCGACCAGCACCAGCCCGTCCGGCTTGGCCTGCTCGGAGGCGATCTTCGCCATCAGCTTGGAGCCCGCCGCCCCCACCGAGCCGGTCAGTCCGGTGAGCCGCTGGATGTCCGCCCTGAGGTCCTCCGCCAGGGCCAGCACCAGCCGCTCCCCGGTCTCGTGGTCCGCCTCCGACAGCACCGGGCCGTACGGACCGGCCATCAGGTCGACGAAGGCCTCGTCCAGGCTCAACGGCTGCACCAGCGGCGACAGTTGGCGCAGCAGCCCCATCACGATCTCGCTGTTCTGCCGGTATGCCTCGAACCGCCCGGACAGGAAGGCCGCGTTGGGGCACAGCCGCCGCGCCTGGGCCATCGGCATCGCCGAGTGCACCCCGAACCGCCGCGCCTCGTACGAGGCCGTGGAGACCACCCCGCGCCCGCCGAGCCCGCCGACGACCACCGGCTTCCCGCGCAGGCTCGGCTTGGCCGCCTGCTCCACCGCCGCGAAGAAGGCGTCCATGTCGAGGTGGATGATGCTCGGCAGAGATCGCACCCGCCGATCATCGCGCACGGGTCCGACAGTGCGTACGAACCCGGCCGAGGTCCCGGCCGGCGCCCGGCGCCCGCCCCCCGGCTACTGCTTCGCGGCCTCCGCCAGCGCCTTCGGGATGCCGTCCTCCTTGGGCCCGAGGAACGCCGGGTCCGGCCGCAGCCAGACGTTCACGGCCGCCTTGCCCGCCCCGGCGACCTCCCGCAGCCCGCCGTACAGCCAGGTGGTGTCGTGCAGTTCCGGCACGCCGACCGCGTACGAGCGGATCCCCGCCGCCTCGCACAGCGCCAGCGCCCGACGGACGTGGAAGTCCTGGCTGACCAGCACCGCGCGGTCCACCCCGAAGATCCGGTGCGCCCTGGTGCAGGAGTTCCAGGTGTCGAAGCCCGCGTAGTCCCGCACCACCCGGTCCCCGGGGACTCCGTGCTCGGTCAGGTAGCGGTACATCGCGTCCGGCTCGTCGTACTCGATCCGCCCGTTGTCCCCGGTCACCAGGATGGCCTTGACCTTGCCCTCCCGGTACAGGTCCAGTGCCGCCACCAGCCGGTGCTCCAGGTACGGCGACGGCTTGCCCTGGTCCAGCCCGGCGCCGAAGACCACCGCCACCGGAGCCGAGGGCGCGCTCTCCACGGTGCCCACCCGGTCCCCCGCCCCGACCCACAGCCAGGCGCTGGGCGCCAGCGCGAGCGAGCAGAGCAGCGTCGTCGCCTGGAAGACCCTGCGCTGCGTACGGCGCTCCCGCAGCCGCGCCCGCACCCCGCCGGCCCGACGCCGCAGCAACTCCGATATCCCGGTGCCGACCTTCACGTGCCCCTCCCTCGATCGTTTCACCAGGCAACACGACGAGGCCGTGGGCCGGAACGGTTCCCCGCTCCGGCCCACGGCCCCGTGGAAAGTGCTGCCGGTCAGACCGCCCGGTTGCGTCGCTGCGCCAGTTCGTCCGCCGGATCGTCACCGACCAGCGTCTCACCGGTGTCGGTCCGCTCCGCGTGCAGCCGCCCGAGGGTCAGCTCCAGCTCCCGCCAGACCGCTCCGACCGCGATGCCGAACACCCCCTGACCGCCCTTCAACAGGTCAACCACGTGCTGCGGCGTGGTGCACTCGTACACCGTCGCACCGTCGGACATCAGCGTCAGCCCGGCCAGGTCGGCCTGCTCGGCGGCCTGCAGATGGGCGACGGCCACCCGGATGTTCTGCAGCGAGACGCCGGCGTCGAGCAGCCGCTTGACGATCTTCAACAGCAGCACGTCGCGGAAGCTGTAGAGCCGCTGACTGGGCGCCGGGTACGCGGTGCGGACGCTGGGCTCCAACAACCCGGTGCGGGCCCAGTAGTCCAGCTGGCGGTACGTGATGCCGGCCGCCGCACAGGCCGTCGGGCCGCGGAAGCCGACCAGTTCGGACGTCGGGGCCAGCCGCTCGATCGCGGGCTGGCCCGGCTGCACGGCCGGGAACCTGCTCATCCTGGGCAGGTCCGACACGGTGCGAGCGGTGCGCGGCACGTGCACGGAGCACAGGCCTCCCACGGCCGCGTCATCGCCGGTGCTGCTCATGCCTACCTCCGTCCACTCGTGCTGCGGGCAACCGACTGCGGGCATCGGCCACCCGGACAGCCACTCCTGACGGTAGGCAGTCCCCTATGACCCGTCAACGATCGCCACGCCGGGCCAGACAAACCACATCACTCAGGAGAGTGGTTTTTCGTGCCCCTAGTGTGGGTAGGTGGACGGATTTTGGCAAAACGGCATGCAAAAGGGCTGACCAGCCCCGTCCGCCGTTCGCCCTACTGCGGGCCGCCGCCCCCGAAGTCCTCGGGCGACACCTGGTCGAGGAACTCGCGGAACTTCTCGACCTCGTCCTCCTGCTCGTCCGGGATCGCGATGCCCGCCTCCGCGAGCACCTCCTCGCTCCCGTAGATCGGCGTGCCGGTGCGCAGGGCCAGCGCTATCGCGTCGGACGGCCGGGCGCTCACCTCGACCCCGCCGGTGAAGACCAGCTCGGCGTAGAACACGCCCTCCCGCAGGTCGGTGATCCGGACCTCGGTGAGCTGCTGGCCGAGCGCTTCCAGGACGTCCTTGAACAGGTCGTGCGTCAGCGGGCGCACCGGAGTCATGCCCTGCTGGGCGAAGGCGATCGCGGTCGCCTCGCCGGGGCCGATCCAGATCGGCAGGTATCGATCTCCCCCGACCTCCCGAAGCAGCACGATCGGCTGGTTGGAAGGCATCTCCACCCGGACACCCACGACGTCGAGCTCATTCACACAGGCAACCCTATGGCTCCGACCCCGGATATGAAAGCGCAGGGCCGACGCCGCTGGTCAGCGCGGTGCACCGGGCCCGCGGCGGGCGTCCCCACGGCCTAGGACCGGGGCCGCAGACCGGCCTGGACCATGGCCGCGTGCAGCCGTACGGACAGCGTGGCCAGCTCCCGCGCGGTGGCCTCCGCGTGCGCCCGGGTCTGCGGGTTCCGGTGCCGGCGCAGCGGCGCCACCACCTGCTCCACCAAGGCGATCTCGCGGTCCGCCGCCGCCTTCATCGCCCTCAGGTGCCTCGGCTCCAGCCCGTACCGGCCGAGTTCGGCCACCAGCCGGGCCACCTGGAGCGCCTCCCCGTCGTACCCGCCGTCCGGGCCCGGCAGGACCAGCCCGTACGCCTCCCACTCGGCCAGCTCGGGCTCCCCCGCCCCGGCGGCGGCCAGCAGTTCGGCCCGCCCCAGCCGGACCCCGGAGGCGACCTCGGCCGAGGCCACCAGCTCGCGGTCGGCCTCCTCCAGCGGGCCGGGCCGGGCGTCGGCGGCCGGCAGCGCGGGCGGGGCCTCACCGCGCTCGATCGCGTCCAGGTGCTCGCGGATCACCCGCAGCGGCAGGTAGTGGTCCCGCTGCATCCGCAGGACGTAGGCCAGCCGCTCCACGTCGGCGGGGCTGAACTTGCGGTACCCCGAGGGGGTGCGCTGCGGCTCGACCAGCCCCTCCGCCTCCAGGAAGCGGATCTTGGAGATGGTCACCTCGGGGAAGTCGTCGCGCAGGAAGGCCAGCACCGCGCCGATGCTCAGCAGTTCGTCACCGCCGCGCCGACGGCCGGCGGGCCGGTCCGGACGGACCGGCTGCCTGGGGGCCGCGACCACCCCGCGCCCGCCGCGGTCCGCCTGCGGACCGGACGACGACGCAGGGTTGGCCGCCCCGAGAGAAGAGGAAGGAGTATTCGTATTCACTCGGGCTCCCGCCGACGTTGGTTTCAGTACCCCCGGTTGTGGCCGGCGAAGAACACCAGCCGGTACTTCCCGATCTGCACCTCGTCGCCGTTGTTCAGCGGCACCTCGTCGATCCGCTCCCGGTTGACGTAGGTGCCGTTCAGGCTGCCCACGTCCGCGACGCTGAATCCGGCCGGGGTGCGGCGGAACTCCACGTGGCGGCGGGAGACCGTGACGTCGTCCAGGAAGATGTCACCCTGCGGGTGACGCCCCGCCGTGGTGACGTCCGAGTCCAGCAGGAACCGGCTGCCCGAGTTCGGACCGCGCTGGACGATCAGCAGCGCCGAGCCCGGCGGCAGCGCGTCGATCGCCGACAGCACCTCGGCCGACAGCGCCGGCGTGGTACCGGTGCCGGTGGTGGCGGAGGGGTCGTAGGACTCCAGCCCGGAGATCGAGATCGTCGAGGTGGTCTCCGCCGCCCCCTCCGGCAGCAGGCCGCCGCGCAGCGCCGTACCGCAGTTGGAACAGAAGCGGGCCGCGGCCGGGTTCTGGTTGCCGCACCTGGGGCACGGAGTGGGGCCAGCCATGTTCACAGCCTCCTGGCGCGGCACACCCGACGGGTTGTGCCCGGCGTACGGGTCCGGGGCAAACCCTCCACCAGAGGTTGAGGGTCCTGACGGGAAACCTATGCGCGGGTCGCCGGAGGGGTCAACCGACGCGCCGTAGCCCGCCGGATTCCCGGCGTACTGCGCGGCACCGTCCCGGTACAGCTGCTGACCGGCGTACTGGCCGGCCTCGGGGGCGGGGCGCATGCCCGGCACCGCGGGCTCGTCCTCCGACCGGCGGTGCCGGGCGGTCGGCGCCTCGACGGCGGCCGCGTCGCGGCCCTTGTTGCGACCGAACAACTTCGAGAAGAAACTCACGGGCGAATCCCCTTGCGTGTGACAGACCCGCCCGCGGGGCAGGGTGAGAACCTCGGACAGGCTGCGGGCCCGGTTGCGGCTCGGGCCTGCTGGAGTGGTACTCCGACGTGTGGTGTTGCGGTTGGTGCTACGGAGCGTACTGGTGCGAACCAGTCTCCCCCACGCGACGACGACACCCCGCACCGGGTGCCGCGGGCCCGTGACGGGCCGTTCGTCGAGCGCCCCGTCACTTCGAAGCCGGCTTGGCGTACTGCGGCGTCTTCAGATCCACCAGGGCGTCCACGACCACCTTCTGCTGCTGGGTGATCGTCGCCCGCGCCTGGTGGCTCTCCAGGGTGCGCACGACGCCCCCCGGGATGTTCAGCGCGGGCGTCAGGTCCTGCGGGTTCCCCACGACGGTGAACCGATAGGGCTGCGAGACCTTCTTCCCGTCGATCTGCACCCCACCGCCCGACAGGTCGGTGAAGTAGGTGTTGACCACCACGCGCACATCGTTGATCTGAATCGCCTCCGCCCCCGCCGCTCGAAGTTCCTGCAGGGTGTCCAGCAGCATATCCGCCTTCACCTGCCCTTGGGGGTCATCGACCGTGAGGACGATGCCCGGACCAGTGGCTTTGACCGTACCGGCCAGCACACCCAGTTCGGTCATCTTCTTCCTGGTCTGCTCCTGGGCCTCCTTGGCCTGGTTGGAGCTGTTCTCCAACTTGCCCAGGGACTGCTCGAGCTCGGCCTTCTCCTGTTGCAGACGCTGCTGACGGCTGTCCAGTTCGTCGAGGATCCGGACCAGGTCCTCCTGGCGGGCCCCGCGCAGCTGGTTGTGGTGGTCGTTGGTCGACCGCACCTGGATCGCCAGCCCCAGCCCGAGCGAGAACAGCAACAGCGCCACCACCAGTTGCCCGCGCGACAGTCGCGGCGGCCAGACCGCCGCCTTCAACCGCCGCCGACCGGCGTTCCGGTCCCCGGCGGGCGGCTCCTCGGCGGCCTCCGACTCCTCGCCGGCCTCCGGCCCCTTAACGGCGGCCTCCGGCTCGGCGGCTTCCGACGGTTCGTCGGCCCCGGCCTCGGCCTCGGCGGGCGCCTTCGTCAGCCGCACCGGCGGCGCCGGCGAGGCGGACACGATCTCAAGCTCAGCCTCAGCGTCAGACTTCTCCGACTCCCCGGCAGCTCCGGGCTCGTCCCGGCCTGCCCCGGCCACCGCCGAGGCCTCCTCGACGACCTTCCCCGGCGACTCCTCCGGAGCCTTCCCGGCCGCCATCCCGCCCGGCTCCGCGACGGTCTCCTCGACCGCCGGCGCCGCTGCCTCCGCCGGCTCCTCCGCCGCCGCCTCGCGGCCCTGCTCAGGCACGGAAGACATGGCGCCGGATCGCCGCCGCGTTGGAGAAGATGCGGATGCCGAGGACGACGACCACGCCCGTGGACAGCTGCGAACCGACACCCAGCTGGTCGCCCAGGAAGACGATCAGCGCGGCGACCACCACGTTCGACAGGAACGAGACGATGAAGACCTTGTCGTTGAAGATCCCGTCCAACATCGCCCGGACGCCGCCGAACACCGCGTCCAGCGCCGCCACCACCGCGATCGGCAGGTACGGCACGACGGCGTCGGGCACCTCGGGTTGGACGAAGAGCCCGACGACCACCCCGATCACGAGACCCAGTACGGCAATCACGGTCTAGCTGCTCCTGTCCCTGTGGTGGTCTTGGTCGATCCGCCGGACGGCCGCCGCTTCGGGGACGGCCCGGCACCGGGCGCGGACGGTGAAACGGACGCGACGGGGCTCTCCGAGGTTCCCGGGACGCTCGACGGCGTCCCACTCCGACCGGCCGACGGACCGGCCGACGGGGCCGCCGACGCGGACCCGGTCGGCGAGGCCTCGGGCGTGACGGGCTGGGCGCTCCGCAGCGACACCCCGACCGCCGCCGGCAGGGTCAGGCTCTTCTGGGTGGAGAGCGTCGACTTGATGCCGTACTTCTCCTCCAGCAGCCGCAGGTACTGCCCGGCCATGTCGTTCTCGAAGGCGGTGAGGAGCTTCGGCCCGTCCCCGATCGCCTGGATGTTGTACGGCGGCACGAGCGGCCGGTTGTCCACCAGCACGGCCTCACCGGCCGCCCGGATCGCGGACAGCGCGGTCAGCCGCTGGCCGTTGATCGAGACGGCCTCCGCCCCGGATCCCCACAGACCGTTCACGACCAGTTGCAGGTCCCGGTCGCGCAGCCGGCCGCTGTTGGAGAAGCCCTGCCCGGCCCGGGGGTCGACGTTGCCCCCGCCGCCGGTGCCGGCCGCGTCCTCCAGGACCAGCTTCACCCCCGGCCCGGTGACCTCCCCCAGCCCGACCTCACCGGTCAGGCCGCTGCTGCCGCCGTCCCCGGAGGCCAGCGCCTGCTGCTGGGTGTCGTCGACCTTGCGCCGCAGGTCCTGGACCTCCTTCTGCAGGTGGTCCGCCGAGCCGTTGCTGTCGTTGATCCGGTGGATCAGCGCGTCCCGTTCCTTGGCCAGCGTCGGCTCCGCCTTGTGCGCGTTCACCGCGCCGACGGTGACCACGGTTCCGACCAGCGCCAGTCCGGCGCCGAGCGTCAGCAGTCCGCGCAGCGTGCGGGGTATCCGGCTGTCGTGCGCACCGCCCCGGGCCGCGGCCGCCTCGGCGTAGCCCTCGTCCAGGCTGTGGTCCATCACGTTGGTCAGCAGGGACATCGAGGCGTCGGGGCGGTTGTACCGCCCGTTCGGAGCACTCGGCGTCGGCGTCGCTGGCATGCGGACCATCGTCCCACGACGGCGGGGGACCCTGCGCACGGCCCCTGAGCTGCACACACGCCATACACATCGACGGAAAGCGACGGACCCTTACGAATGAGGTGAAAACGGACAACGGGGCGTGCGGATGAATCCGCACGCCCCGCCGTTCAGGGGGCCGTCCGCTCAGGACGTCACCGCCCCGCGCCCTCCACCACCGCCGCCCACTCGTCCAGCAGGGCATCGGTGGCCTCGTCGTCCGGACCCTCGGCCCACAGGTGGGTGACCGCCTCGGCCGGATCCGGCAGCACCAGCGTCCAGCGCCCGTCCGCCTCGACGACCCGGACACCGTCCGTGGTGTCCAGCCGCCGGCTGCCGGCCGCCTCCACCACCGAACGCATCACCATGCCCTTCGCCGCCCACGGCGTCGCGATGTCCCGCCGCCGGATGTGCGCCTGCGGGATCCGCGCGTCGATCTGGCTCAGCGTGAGCTGGGTCCGCGCCACCAGGCCGACCAGCCGGACGAAGGCCGCGGCGCCGTCCAGCACCCCGCTGAACTCGGGCACAACGAAGCCGCCGCGCCCGTCCCCGCCGAACACCGTGCCCTCGGCGGCGGCCGCCTTCGCGAGGTCGTCCGGCGTGGTCGTGGTCCAGATGACCTGGGTCCCGTGGTACGCCGCGACCTGCTCGGCGATCCGGGTCGTGGTCACCGGCAGGGCCACCTGCCCGCTGCGCCGCTCCGCCGCGACCAGGTCCAGCAGCACCAGCAGCGCCCGGTCGTCGTCGATCACCCGGCCGAGCTCGTCCACGAAGGCGACCCGCTCGCCGACCGGGTCGAACCGCACCCCGAAGGCCGCCCGCGAGGAGGCCACCAGCTCGCCGAGCCTGGCCAGCCCGGCCCGCCGGGTCTCCGCGTCCTCGGTCGGCCGCGCCTCGTCCAGCCCGCTGGAGACGGTCAGCGCCTCCACCCCGAGCCGGCCGAGGATGCTGGGCAGGACCAGCCCGGCACTGCCGTGCGCGGTGTCCACCACCACCTTCAACCCGGCCTCCCGGACCCCGGTGGTGTCCACCGCCCGCAGCAGGTTGCCCGCGTAGGAGTCGAACACGCTGGACGGGAAGGTCAGGTCCCCGATCTCGCCCGGGAACGCCCTCCGGTACTCCTGACGTGCGTAGACCCGGTCGAGCTTGCGCTGCCCGGCCTGCGAGAGGTCCGCCCCGCGC
Source organism: Kitasatospora sp. NPDC059827 (assembly GCF_042731675.1). NCBI lineage: Bacteria > Bacillati > Actinomycetota > Actinomycetes > Kitasatosporales > Streptomycetaceae > Kitasatospora > Kitasatospora sp. NPDC059827. Next base: position 84,356 of record NZ_JBHWIV010000032.1, read on the forward strand.
TCGTCGAAGAAGAGGATGTCCAACGAGTCCGGCACACCCGGCGTGGTCCGCAGGAAGATCCCGCCCGCACTCCCCCGCGCGGTGTGCTGCCGGGCCACCGGCATCGGCACGTTCTCCAGGTCGCGGACGTCGATCGCGGAGGTCTGCAGCCCCGAGATCATCGCCCGTTTGAGCGCACGGGCACCACGCGAGTGGTCACGCGCAATGGTGACGGTGGCCCCCTTCTTCAAGGTCGTGGCGTACGCGCCCGCCAGCCGCACGGCCAGCTCCGGGGTGATCTCGACGTTGAGGATGCCCGAGACGCCGCGGAGCCCGAAGAGGTGCTCCTGGCCGCGCGACTCCCAGATCACCGAGGTGTTGACGACGGCGCCGGCCTCGATGGTCTTGAACGGGTAGACCCGGACGTTGGCCCCGATGATCGACTCCTCGCCGATCAGGCACTCGTCCCCGATCACCGCGCCGTCCTCGATCCGCGCGGCCCGCATCACGTCGGTGTTCTTGCCGACCACGCAGCCGCGCAGATTGCTCTGCGGCCCGATGTAGACGTTGTCGTGCACCACCGCCTTGTGTAGGAAGGCACCGCGCTTGACCACCACGTTGCTGCCCAGCACGGTGTGCTCGCGGATCTCCACGCCGGCCTCGACCTTGGCGTAGTCCCCGATGTACAGCGGCCCGCGCAGCACCGCCTCCGGGTCCACCTCCGCCCCTTCGGCCACCCAGACACCCGGCGAGATCTCGAAGCCGTCGAGCTCGACCTCGACCTTGCCGTCCAGCACGTCCGCCTGGGCCTTGCCGTAGCTCTCGTGGGTGCCCACGTCCTCCCAGTAGCCCTCGGCGACGTAGCCGTAGACCCGCTTGCCCTCCTTCAACAGCTGCGGGAAGACGTCACTCGACCAGTCCACGGACTCACCCGCGGCGACGTAGTCGAAGACCTCCGGCTCCATCACGTAGATACCGGTGTTCACCGTGTCGGAAAAGACCTGGCCCCAGGTCGGCTTCTCCAGGAAGCGCTCGACCCGGCCGTCCTCGTCGGTGATCGTGATTCCGAACTCCAGGGGATTCGGCACCCTGGTGAGACAGACCGTGACCAGTGCGTTCTTACTGCGGTGAAAGTCGATCAATTCGGAGAGATTGAAGTCGGTCAGCGCGTCACCGGAGATCACCAGAAAGGAGTCGTCCTTGAGCGCGTCCTCGGCGTTCTTGACACTCCCCGCAGTGCCTAGTGGCGTCTCCTCATGGGCATACGTGAGGTGCATGCCCAGTTCCTCGCCGTCACCGAAGTAGTTCTTGACGAGTGACGCCAGGAACTGCACGGTGACGACGGTGTCGGAGAGGCCGTGCCGCTTCAGCAGCCGAAGCACGTGCTCCATGATCGGCATATTCGCGACCGGAAGCAGCGGCTTCGGCATGCTGGAGGTCATCGGGCGGAGTCGGGTGCCCTCGCCCCCTGCCATTACTACGGCTTTCATTACGGGTGCGTCCTCCTTCGCGGTGGTGGACCTACAGGTCCATCAAACCGTTCCAGAGGGTTCTCTACCCGGAAGGTATCGTCCGACGCACCGGGACGGCGTGGGACTTCTCTCAGATCACGTCTCAGACTGTGGACGTCGAGCCCGCGGGGCCCGCCTTGATGATCTGCCGCACCTGCACCGCGTAAAGGATCGCCGACCACCAGTACAACGTGGTCCCCCACCAGATGAAGGCCCAGCTCACCACCTCGGCCGGCCGCGCGAACCAGCTGTCGATGCCACCGAGCAGGAGAAGCGGAAACGCGTACATCAGATTGAAGGTCGCGGCCTTGCCGAGGAAACTCGTCTGCAGCGGCCCGTAACCGCGTCGGTTCAGAATGGGCAGCAACGAGGCGATGAAGACCTCGCGGGCCAGCAGAATCGCCGTCACCCACCACGGCAGGAACTCACGCCACGTCAATCCGATGAGCGTGGACAGCACATAGAGCCGGTCGGCCAGCGGATCCAGCAGCTGCCCCACCCGGCTGATCTGCCCCCACCGCCTGGCGAGCTTTCCGTCCAGGTAGTCGCTGATTCCGCTGAGCATCAGGATCAGCAGCGCCCACCCGTCGTTCTTCGGCCCGCCGAAGACTGGCCACAGAATGAGCCAGAGAAAAACCGGAACGCCGACCAGCCGGCCCATGCTCAGCAGGTTGGGGATGGTGAGGACGCGATCGGTCTGGACCCGCGTCTCCTGGACCTCCACCCGGGTCCTCCTGTCCTGTGTCACGACAATGCACGTTGACCCTACAACAAAAAAGCCCCCGCCCGGTTCACCCGGCGGGGGCTCTTCTGAATGATTGTTCGGCGGCGTCCTACTCTCCCACAGGGTCCCCCCTGCAGTACCATCGGCGCTGTGAGGCTTAGCTTCCGGGTTCGGAATGTAACCGGGCGTTTCCCTCACGCTATGACCACCGAAACACTATGAAACTGTCAACCGCACCAACCCGACTTCATTGGGGTTGGGGTCGTTGTTTCAGAACAACACAGTGGACGCGAGCAACTGAGGACAAGCCCTCGGCCTATTAGTACCGGTCAACTCCACCCCTTACAGGGCTT